>JAYTXB010000838.1:0-2789 GCA_043743205.1 Schlesneria sp. | reverse complement strand
TGGCACAACGTCGAAGAGATCGTGGTGGTTGACATCGACGGAGAGGCCGTCGCCGCCTGTCGGGAATGGCTCCCCGAGATTCATCAGGGGGCGTTCGATGATCCTCGCGTGAGGCTCGAGATCGGTGACGCCAATGACTTCATCGCGAACTCACACGGCTGGGATGTCATCATCGCCGACCTGACCGATCCGATTGAGGAAGGCCCTGCGTTCAAACTCTTCACACGCGAGTTCTTCGAGTTGTGCCAGCAGGCTCTTGCACCGGGCGGCGTCTTCGTCAACCAAGCCGGATCAATGTCACCGCCGTTGCTCGATCTGCTGTCTCGCACCGTGAAGACGATCAGGTCGGTGTTCGCTCATACCACCGTCATTCAAGCCAACGTCCCGACGTATGGCTCGCCGTGGGGCCTGGCCCTCGCCAGCGACCAGCCGATCGACACGCTTCCCAACATTGCTGCGACCGACGCACTGCTCAAGAGCGACACCAACGGCCGCTTCCGCATGTTCGACGGCCAAACGCTACTCGGTTTGCTCCAGATGCCGAAGTACCTGCGTGACCGCCTCGCGACTGAGACCGTGATCTACTCCATCGCCAACCCGCCGAAGTTCTTTGGTC
Source organism: Schlesneria sp. (assembly GCA_043743205.1). Taxonomy (GTDB): domain Bacteria; phylum Planctomycetota; class Planctomycetia; order Planctomycetales; family Planctomycetaceae; genus Schlesneria. Next base: position 2,173 of record JAYTXB010000838.1, on the reverse strand, counting down.
GTAGCGCTGGCGAGACCCGGTGAATGCTGAATCGGAGTCAGTCGGGGAGGGTGTGTGGTGTCTTCGCGCACCCTACGTTGCTCTGCTACGAAGTTAAGTCGGGGGCAGGAGCAGGAATGGCCGACGGATCGACGACGGGTTGGATCAGCAGTCGGTCGAGCTTCGGGCCGTCCATGTCGATGACTTCGATTCGCAGGCCGTTCCACGTCAGCACATCGCCGATTTGTGGCGGGCGTTTGAGCAGTGACAGGACGAGACCCGAGACCGTACCAATGCCGCGCGGCGGCGGCTCGGACCAGCGAGTCACTTCCAACGCGACTTCGAGTTGATGCAGGTTGACCGTGCCGTCGATCAGCAGGCTACCGTCCTCACGCTTGACGATGTCTTGCGTCCGGTCTTGCTTCGATTCCCGTTCGTGCCGCAACTCATCGTGAATCTCACCGACGAGCATCGTCATGATGTCCTCGAACGTCACCATTCCTTGCGTCCCGCCGTACTCATCCAGCACGAAGGCGAGTTGCGTCTTGTGCTCTTGAAAGAGTTCGAGCAGCCGGCTGATCGTGACCGACTTGGGGATGAACAGCGGCGGGCGAATCAGCCGGCGCAGGTCGATCGGGCGACCGAGATACTGCTGAAGGAACACGTCCTTGATGTAGACGAAGCCGACGATGTGGTCGATCGTCCCTTCGCAAACGGGGACGCGCGAGAAACCCGACATCGCGATCGCACCGACGACCTCATCCGACGGTGTATCGATATCGACGGCGTCGATGTCGATGCGAGGCCGCAGGATATCGACCACCGTGCGATTGCCGAGTCGCAAAGCCTCCATCGCCATCTTCTGCTCGGACTCTTCCAACACGCCCGCTTCCGTCCCGGTCTCGATCAGATGCTGGATGTCTTCGACGGAGACCGTTCTCTGAGGCAGATTCTTTTGACCGAGCAGCTTCAATACCAACATCGTCGTGACGTGCAGGAACCAGATCGCTGGACGAGAAACTCGTTGCAACACCAGCATCGGATAGGCGACGAACCGCGCGAGTGGCTCGGCGTTTTGGAAGGCGATTCGTTTTGGAACCAGCTCACCGAGGATCAGTTGCAGGAACGCGATGCCGCAGACGACGAGAGTCAGCGCGAGACCGACGCGACGTTCGGCAACCCACGCGACGGGAAGCTGTCCCAGCCATGCCGCGAGCGGATCGGCCAGTCTCGCTCCGGCAAACGCCGATGCAAACGTGCCAACCAGCGTGATGCCCACTTGTACGGTCGGCAGGAATCGGTCGGCATCGTGGGCGAGTTGCAGCGCGACAGCCGATGCCCCGTCACCATCTTCAGCCCACTGTTCGAGCCGTCCACGTCGAGCGGTCAGGATCGCGATCTCCGCTGCGGCAAAGAAGCCGTTGAGCAGTGCCATCAGCACAACTACACCCAGTTCCACAGCCCAGCCCGACACGACTCGCTCCTCAACAGGTTCCCGTCGAAGAGAACAACACGCGATCTCACGACTGCGGCCGATTATGAGCATCGCGCGGAACCGGGTCGAGTCGCACGGCGAATTCGCACAAAACTCGGCAGGCAGTAGTTGATTGAAGGTAGCCCTGTCGCTCCGCGACAGGAAGCGAGAGCGCAGAACAGATTGCGGATCACGGACGACGACGATTCGCCGTTGAGGCGATTCGCCGTTTGAACAGTCACTCCGCAACGCGCTTCCTGTCGCGGAGCGACAGGGCTACCTTGCCGAACGACATGCTCCATTCAAACGTCGCGTTCCATTGAGCTGCCTGTCCGGTCCCCAAGAGCGTGGCTACAATCCCGCCTCACTTTTGGAGCCGCCATGCCTACGACGACGACCACACCTGCGACCAACACCATTCCGCCGCAGGACTCTCGACTGCACAACTCGCGCTTGATGAAGGCGACGCGGCGCGAAGCGACGGACACGACACCCGTTTGGATCATGCGACAGGCGGGGCGCTATCTCCCCGAATACATGGCTGTCCGCTCGAAGGTGACGTTCATCGAACTGTGCAAGCGGCCGGAGTTGGCGGCCGAAGTGACGCTGACCGCACAGCGAGTTCTCGGCGTCGATGCGGCCATTCTGTTTGCCGACCTCCTGCCAATGCTCGAACCGATGGGGATCGACCTCGAGTACGCGAAGGGGGAAGGACCGGTG
>JAYTXB010000837.1:0-2415 GCA_043743205.1 Schlesneria sp. | reverse complement strand
CTCGCTGTTGCTGCCAACGCCCGGCGAACACAAGGTGCAACTCAAGTTGACGGCTCGCGTGCGGACGGCTCCCGAGGGGAAGAGCCTCGACATGGATGTTCCTCCGGTCGGGATCACGACGTTTGAACTCGTCGTCCCCGAGGCCGATCAGTCGATTGAACTCAAGCCGAAGCTGATCGCCGAGGCCGTCGCGGCGGTGGCCGGTGCGAAGGAGACGAAGATCAAGGCGAGCATCGGCTCGACCGAGAAGATCTCCGTCCGCTGGCACCCGCGCGTCGGCACGAAGCCCGACATGGAACTGTTGGCGAGCGTCACCAATCTGACGTTGGTCACGGTCGAAGACGGTCTCGTCCACACCGACACCTGGCTGACATACGACATCCTGCGCGGGCAGCTTGAGAAGGTGAAGATCGCCGTGCCAAAGGGCCAGCGCATCCTCGACATCACGTCGGACGCGAAGGTTAAGGAATGGAAGGCGGTCGAGGAAGAAAATCGTCAGGTCGTGACGGTGGAATTGCTCAGCCGACTCGATGGCAAGGTGACTCTCGAAGTTCACACCGAGCAGTCATCGCCGACGGAAGCGTTCGATGTCGCGGGGACTGAGGGAGCCGCCGCGTATGGCATTCACGCCCTCGACGTGATCCGCGAGAGTGGGACTGTCGCCGTGAAGCAGGGAAGCGACCTGACGCTGACCGTCGAGGAACAAAAGGGCTTACTCAGAATCGACGAGAGCGAAGTCGATGCGAAACTGAAACGGCCAGGGGCGCTCTACTATAAATTCTACAGTCCGGCCTTCCGGTTGAAGCTGCTCGCCAAGCCGGTCGAACCGCGACTGATTCTCGATCACGCCTCGCAGCTTGTCTTCCGCGATGACCAACTCCGACTGAGGTCCATCGCCAGCTATGCCATCGACCGGGCAGGCGTCTTCGAGTTGAAGTTCAAACTCCCCGACAACGTCACCATCGAGAACGTCCTCTGCGACAAGATGAAGCAGTTCGATGTCTCACCCGACAAGACGCTGCTCACCATCAGTCTGCGTGAGAAAACTCAAGGCTCGCTCGTCGTGACGGTCTTCGCCACGCGGTCGCTCGATCCGACAGCAGAGAAGACGGACCAGTTGCTGCCGCTGCTCGAACCGGTCGGCGTTGAGGTCGAGAACGGCAAGGTGCAGGTCTATGCGCCGGAAGCCCTCGATGTCATCACCGACGCCGAAAAGCTGGTGGCCGTGCAGCCCGATCCCGCTCCGCAGGCCGAGGCCGTCGCCAACGCACGGCTGGTTTCCTCGTGGCTCTACAACCGACGCCCCGTCGAGATTCCCGTCCGCACGGTGCGGAAGCCGACTCGTCTGACCGCCTTCATCGGAACGAAGGCCGATGTTAAACAGGGACAGGTTCAGGTCACGACGAATCTCAACTACATCATTGAGTACGCGGGGATCGACACCTTCCGCTTCTCGGTCCCCGAAACGGTGGCCGACGACAAGTTGCAGATCAGTTCGACGGCGGGAGGAGCCGCGCCGCCGATCAAACAAAAAAGTCGAGCGACCGCCGCCGTTGATGGTTGGGTGACGTGGACCGTCGTGATGCAGCGTGATGTCCTCGGCTCGCAGCCGTTTGAAATCACGTATGACCTCACGCCGACTACCGAGGCCGATGGCAAGACCGAGAAATCGGCCGTCCAAGCGATTCAAGTCCTCGATCCCTACGACAAGGCTGACGGGCCGCTGGGCAAGCGAGAAATCACGGTCTCACGCAAGATTGGCGAGATGACTGTCATCAAGGACCGCGCGCTTTCGGTCTCCGCCGCTGCGACCGGTGGCGACGCCGAACCGATCGACGTGCGCGAGCTTCAGCAACTGAGCCAAGACGGTTTCGTCGCCTTCCGTTACTTCAAGCAGCCGGTGAAGCTCGATCTGATCTCGAACAAGTTCGACGTGCAGGGAGTGATCGAAACCGTCGTGAGCAAGGCACTCGTCGAAATGGTGCTCGACCGGGCCAGCGTGGCGACGTATCGCGCCCGCTACGTGGTCAAGTCGAGCGAACGGCAACGGTTGCGAGTCGATCTGCCGGCCGGGATCGAGCCGCTCGGCGTGATGGTCGATCGCAAGCCGGTGGCCCTCGAAAAGTCGGACGACAAGGCCCGCGATGGCTGGAATGCGTACTTCGTGAACATCGCCCGAACCAAGTCGTCCGACGAGGCATTCTCCCTCGCGATCCTGTTCCGAAATCCACTCGAACCGAAGGCGTTTCAGTCGGCGGGAGGCAAGCTGAAGCTCCGACTGCCAATGGTCGGCGGTGCCGATGCAAACGGCGTCGTGGTTCAACAGCTTCGGGCGACGGTCTGGGTTCCCGATCAGTACGCTCTGGTCGGTACACCCAAGAACTTCAGCGTGAAGACCCGCGCAAAACTTAGTGA
>JAYTXB010000836.1:0-6139 GCA_043743205.1 Schlesneria sp. | reverse complement strand
ACGGGCGAACGAGTCTCGGAAGGTGAAGTCGATACGGCGATCACGCAATACTTCGGCACGCTCTACACGTATCGCGAACCTCCCGCGAGCCTCAATCTGAGACTGGCACAAGCCTATGTTCGACGCGGTCAGATCGGAGTGACGCTCGTACTGATGCTCGCGCTGGCCGGTGCGAGTTGGTACTTGCTCCATTCGTCGGCGGGACTGTTCTCGCGCACTTCGCGTTCGTCGCGACAGGCCGTTCAACGAGCGCGATCCGCTGGCGATCTCTCGTCGCGGATGCAGGCGAACGCCAAGGCTCGATCAGCCGAACTCACGACTGCGGCCAATGACATGTTGGATCGCGTGCGCGCCGTTGCGAGAGATGTGTCGGTCACACAGGAACTGGAGCGGCTGGCGGGGGAACTCGATGTCGCACGGAAGCAGCTCGATGTGAAGTCGCTCACCGATTTGAAGCAGCGAGTCACGGGACTGCTCGGTCAGCTCAACGAAACCTACGAGGTCCGCATCGTCAGCGGTCCCAACGAAAAGAGTGGCATCGACCGTTACTTTGAAGACGAACAAGGGAAACGTGTCTCCGGCTACTACGTGATCGTCGAGGCGCGCGATGCCGCCGGTCAGCCGATCTCGCGCACCATTCGCAACGCGGAGACCGGGAAGCTTGAGCCGGTCCAACGTTGGGGCGAACGAGTTCCCCAAGAAGTCTTCGACCGCATCAAGTCGGACAAGCGGGCCGATGGCGTCTTGGACGAAACCCTCTTCGCGGTGAAGCAGCGCGGCTTTCAGCACGACGAAATCAAACTCGTCGGCTCCGATGGTCAGCCACTCTCGAGCCTCGGTCAGATCACCAAGTGGTGAAGCTCGCCAGCGGTGCCGTTCGAGTGTCGTTGTGGACGGAAGGTAGCCCTGTCGCTCCGCGACAGGTGGCGAGAGCGCACGAGCAACGCCTGACGTTCGGTTGAGGTGATGCGACAGATCCAAGCCTCCTCTTGATCGCGCTTCCTGTCGCGGAGCGACAGGGCCACCTTCTCAGAAACCCTCGACTCGCGATGTTTCCGCTCGGAGCCTTCAATGAGTGACAGTTCCCCGATCATCCCGTCTCTGCGACGTGTGTTGACGTAACGTGTGATTCCAGCTTGAATCTGCCCGGCCTCGGATGGTCTTCGCTCAGAAATCACACTCGCTTTGGGAGTCTGCCATGTCTTTGCACGGTTGCGCTTGCGGACTATTTCTCGTCCTGTGTTCTGCGGGAATCGCAGGTGCCCAAGGGACAACAGAAGCAGACAAACTCAAGACGGAGGCGGAGGCAGCCTATCAGCAAGGTGACTTCGCCAAGTGCCTCGACCTCACAACGCGCGTCTTGGCGCAGAATCCCAAAGATCACGGTGCACTCTATCTGCGAGCCAGCTCTCACGTCGAACTGGGCGTCGTCAATCGCAACGGTAAGGAGCTACGGCAGGGAGTTGAAGACGCACGGGACTCACTCCGTCTCGGCGGCAGCAACGAAATCAATTACTACCTCCCATACATGTACGGCATGACGGCTCTCGCCAATTTGGAGGGCCGTAAAGAACACGCCGATGTCGTGCTGCAAGTCGCCAAGAGCGTCCTCGACCGAACGACGCTGACGCCGGAGCAACGCGCCAACACGCTCTATCAACGCGCGGCCGCCTACATCCATCAGAAGAACCTCGAAGCGGCGATCCAGGACTACCAAGCCGCTATTAAGAGTTTCCCCGGACATCTCGGCTCGCACGTGGGACTGGCCGAAAGTTTTGTTGTCAGTCAGCAGGCCGATAAAGCCCTCGCCGCGTTCTCATCGGCCATCGACACGTTTCCCACCAACCCGCTGGTCTTCAACAATCGCGGGCTGTTCTTGCAGCAGCAGAATCGCTTCAACGAAGCCGTGGCCGACTTTAACAAGGCTCTGCAAATCGATCCGAAGTTTGCGGTGGCCTACGCCAATCGCGGCTTCACTCAACAGGCTTCAGGCAACTTGAAAGGGGCGGAGGCCGACTTCTCGGAAGCCATCAAGCTCGCGCCGACCAACACCGTTTTCCTGAGCCTGCGTGGCACCTGCCGACTCGCGCAGGGCAACGTCGCCGGAGCGAGCGAAGACTACAACCAAGCGATCCGCATCGACCCGAAGAACCCGGTCGCTTACGCCGATCTCGGCTTTGCCAAGTACTTCCAGAAAGACTTCGCCGGTTCGCAAGCCGCGTTCGATCAAGCGGTCGCGCTTGATGCCAACATGCGCTACTTGAATCCGTGGCGAAGCTGGGTCCTTGTTCAAGCGGGCCAGCCCGACGCGGCTGCTCCGATTGTCGAAGCCTCTGCCAAGAAGAATGAGAAGGAGCGTGACTGGATCGACTCCCTCGTCCTGTTCCTCAACGGCAAGATTTCGGAGCAAGACATCGTGAACACGGTCAGCAAAGTGACCGACGCGAACCTGAAAAATGCTCAGCTCTGCGAGGCGTATTACTTCATCGCCGAGCGACGTTCACAGGCGGGCGATAAGACCAACGCCGCCGCCTTCTACGCCGAGGTCTTGAAAACGAAGGCCGTCCAACTCTCTGCCTATCGCGGTGCTCAGTTCGCGCAAGGCGCATTCGCCCCTGCGAAGTAGCGCAGAACCAATCTATCACAGCGGTCGCCTGCGTACTTAGCAGCCCGTTGAAAAACGTAGGATGGGCATCTTGCCCGTCCTATTTCCCGCAGAAAAACGACGGCCTAGAAGGCCATCCTACAGTTTTTCAACGGGCTGTTAGGCGAGCGGCAAGAAGAAATGTCTCTGTCGGATGGGCACTCTTGCCCGTCCCGGCTTGAAGGCAGAAATCCAGACGGGCAAGAGTGCCCATCCGACATCGCGGTATGACAATTTCTGCCGCTCGCCTGATTACTGTAGCCCCGTCGCTCCGCCGACAGGATTGCGTTGCATAGCGCAATCGAGCAGCCCATCGTGGCCCACTCAAGCAACATGGCAAAAGCCAGCCGCAGATTGAGAACAGCGCACGCTCAAAAGCAAGCCGCGTCGCCCGCGATCAATAGACCTCAACGATGGCAGCACTGGCTTGACCCGCGCGCGAAACGTTGATGTTGAGAACGATCCGGTTATCGGTCTCGCGGGGTTGCCCGCTGACGATGTTCAGCGGACAGGCGGGATCGGGGGTGTCGTAATTCAGCGTGTGTGGGATCAAGCCGCGACTTAACCCAACCAACGATGCTGCCAATTCGAGGGTTCCGCTGCCCGCACCGGAGTTCCCCATGAAGCTCTTCGGAGCCGTGACGGGAACTCGACGACCGAGTTCACTTCCAAACACGTCGAGAATGGCGGCAGCTTCTTCGATGTCCGCTTCCTTAGTCCCCAGTCCGTGTGCGTTGATGTGGCCGATCTTGTCGGGAGTCAGACTGGCATCTCGCAGTGCAGACCTCATCGCGTTGGCCAGAGCCGCACGCATTCCGGTAACGCCGGTCGGACTGAATACGCACGAAGAACCAGTTCCAAGTAACCTCGCCCAAATTTTGGCCCCGCGACGTTCGGCATGAGCGCGGTCTTCGAGAATGAACGAGCAGGCCCCTTCAGCAACGACTCGCCCCGACCGATCTCGATCAAAGGGACGGCAGCGCGATCCGGGTGCTGCGGGCGTTCTGGCGATGTCATCCCACAGCGCGAGATGCATCGTCTTGATCGGGTGCAGCGTGGTCCCGGTGGCACCGGTAATCATGACATCCGCGTGACCACGCAACACGATCCGCATGGCCTCACCCAGGACGGCATTTCCCGAGGCATCATCCAATGTGAGCGAATTGCTGGGGCCGCGTGCATCGGACGAAATGCTGATGTGGCAAGCGGGCATGTTGGGGAGATAACGCAGCAGCCAGAGCGGTTCCATTTTCGGAATCCCCTCTTGGCCCCACCGCTCGAATTGGAAGTTGGTGGTCCCTTCCTCACAGCAGGCTTCACAGCCGGGAGCGAGGATATTGGGGTCGCTCAACATCAGGTTCGCACCGAACTCAACGCCCAACCGCTCGTGATCGATCGCGTCGAGTGACACGGCCGAATGTTGGAGCGCCAAGCTAGCCGATGCGACGCCGAGCTGAATCTCGCGACACATCGCCTTGATATTCTTGCGTTGGTCCTTGAGATATATTTTTCGAGCGGACTCATCCGTGAAGTCAGCGACAGCTCCACCCACTCCGTCCGGTGCCCCAAAGCCGGGATACAGACTGCACTGGGTGACGCCCGATCGCCCTTCGGAGAGATTTTTCCAAAACGAGTCGATGCCAATTCCGATCGGGCTGAGAACGCCGATACCGGTAATCACGACTTGTCGGGGGAGTTGTTCAGAGTCGCTCATGTTCACTCAAACTGTGGTGGCCACCGATTCGCCCAGTGGCTCCACAAGAGAGACACCAAGCCCGCATCGAACACCGAAACGCAACGTAACGGAATGAAGGACTGCCGCCGTAGTGTTGTCGCACTCTAGCAATCAAGCCCGACACGACACCCACGTCAGCTCAAAAAATCGCGCTTCGTGCACGACAACTGTTCTCGAATTTCTGACCGTCGCCGCATGCCCAAAATGCCGAGCCGACCAGCCTCAACATGAACCGCTCCAAACGAAGGATCACGCGATCTTGCCGACAACAAGACAGGCGTTGTGACCGCCAAACCCGAAGCTGTTCGACAAGACTCGATTCAGCGAGACTTGGCGGGCTTGATTCGGGACAAAGTCCAAGTCGCAATCGGGGTCTGGATTCTCAAGGTTGATCGTAGGGGGAATCAACTGGTGCATCATGGCCAAGATCGAGATAACGAACTCGACGCCTCCCGACGCTCCCAGCAGGTGGCCCAACTGGCTCTTGGTGCTGGAGACACACAGCCCGTTCTTCGCATGAGACTCAAACACTCGCTTGATCGCGTTCGTCTCGGCTTTGTCACCCAGCGGAGTGCTGGTGCCGTGAGCATTCACGTATTCGACTTGGTTGAAATTCAGATGAGCGTCTCGCAGGGAAGCCATCATCGCACGAGCCGCTCCCGTTCCTTCTGGATCGGGCGCGGTCATATGTGATCCATCCGAAGAGACCCCATAACCGAGCATCTCAGCGAAGATTGGGGCACCGCGTTGCTTCGCGTGTTCGTACTCTTCCAGCACGACCACGCCAGCTCCTTCCGACAGGACGAACCCATCACGGTCACGATCGAACGGACGACTGGCCGTTTCGGGAGAATCCATTCGAGTTGAAAGTGCTCCCATCCGAGCAAAGCCGGACAGACCCATGGGCGTGATTGCGGCCTCACTTCCACCAGCGATCATGACATCCGCAACATCGTGTTGAATCACTCGAAACGCATCACCGATCGCGTTACTGGCTGAAGCGCAAGCCGTGGCCACGGCGCTGCTCGGACCTTTCAAGCCCCAGAAGACGGAAATGTTTCCGCTCGCCGCGTTGACCATGAGCTTCGGGATCATGAGCGGTGAGACTCGCGATGGACCGCGATCGAACAACTTGGTGTGTTGCTCTTCAATCTCGTTCAGCCCACCGATGCCGCTCCCAATGATGACGCCACAGCGGTACGGATCGGACTCCTTGGTGAAGTCGATGCCACTCTGCTTGACGGCCTTCTGCGCGGACGCGAGCGCAAACTGACTGAAGCGATCGAGACGACGCGCCTCCTTACCGTCAAAGATTTCCTCGGGCTTGAAGTCTTTGACCTCACCCCCAAAGTTTACTTTGAAGTCGGAGCAGTCGAACCGCTCCAGACGGCTCACACCACTTTTGCCGGCGCACAACCGCTCCCAGAACTCGGGAAGTTCACTTCCGAGGGCGGTGACAACCGACATCCCTGTCACGACGACGCGTCTGGCCATCCGTCACTGCTTTTCCGTAATGTATTTGACGGCATCACCCACCGACTGAATCTTGTCTTGGTCAGATTCGGGGATCTGCACACCGAACTCATCCTCGAACTCCATGACGAGTTCGACGAGGTCGAGCGAATCTGCTTTCAGATCCGCGATGAACGCACTCTCAGGCTTAATATCCTCTTTGGGGATATTGAGCTGCTCACTGACGATACTGATGACTTTTTCTTTGACCTCTTCAACCGACGCCACGCTTCACTCCTTCGGAGCAG
>JAYTXB010000835.1:0-9047 GCA_043743205.1 Schlesneria sp. | reverse complement strand
GCGTGGTTTTGATGCTGTGGTTTCGGACATGGGGGCATGGCCTTTCCTGTTGATAGGTGTGTTGATGGTGGTGAGCAGTCCGGGTTCGTCACGGCGAACGCCGGTGAACACGGGGAATCGCGGGACGCCGCCATCGGTCAGTTCTTGGTACTTCACGCTGATCGTTTCACCGAGGGCGGGCGGCCGTTCGCGTTCGGCATCTGACAGGCCGGTACCGCAGTGGAAGCGGATTCCGTTTGGAAGCTGTGCGAGCAACGCGCCGAGGCGGCCCTTGTGACGGCCCTTACCCGGTTCGTGGCCAATGACGGTCGCCTCGCAATCTTGAAAGCGTTTGACCTTGAGCAGCGTGGTTGAGCGACGCGACTCGTACAGGGATGCGGGACGACGCAGCATCAGTCCTTCACCGCCGATTTGTTCGACATGATCCAAGGCCGTGTCGAGATGCTCGCGGCTGCGGCAAACTTCTTGGTGCAGTGCAAGAGCGTAGGGCGGTTGCCCCGATGCGAGCACATGCCTGACGGCAGCGAGTCGTTGCTCGAAGGGCGCAGCCAACGCGGGGGCGTCAAAGATCAGATATCGCACCTCACGCCAGAGATCGGACGCGTCGCTCCGCCGCACGATCGAGACCGTCCGTTGAAACTGCTTCCGGCCGATCCACAGTTCGCCGTCGAGGGGTGTGGTGGGGAGCCCTTGTGTGAACCACGCGGGTGCGTGATAGACGTTGCCGTTGCGGGACAGGAACTGCTTCCCGTCCCAATAGGCCCGCACGCCGTCCAGCTTTTCGCTGACCCACCAGCCGCTCGGGTTGGTCTCGGGACTCCAAGACTCAGCCAACAGCAGTGGCGGCGCGACGACGGCAATCTTGGTTGGGGCGGGCGTATTGGTGACCGCCTGTCCGAGCCGGGCCATCTCCACGGCCTCACCGCGATACTGCCGCAGGTGCTTGCAAGTGCGTTGGTCGATGGCGAGCGACTGGTTCCGCCACGCGGGGCACGAACACGAAAAGACACCAGCGACGTTCTTCAATTGATAGGGCTTGGCTCCCGAACCCCAGACTTCGGCGGTCTGGCCGTCGAGCAGGTCGGGCATGGGTTCCTCCTTTCCTTTGTAGTGGATGTGGATAAAGCGTCACGACCTACCCGGTCCACCGCGCACAGCGGTCGCGATAGCCGCACGAGGGGCAGTTCATCGCGTTGGGAACCGGATAGAAGTTCCCCGACTGGATGCCGGTCCAGACCCGCCGGATGAGTTGTCGGATGCGCTCAATGCGCAGGGGATCGGGCGTGACCGACTGAATGTCGATGTCGGGCTGTTTGGTCTTGGTGATGACGGCGAACTGCAACCGGATCGGCTTGTCAGTCAGTTGTTGAACCAGCTCGTGGTAGAGGACAAGCTGGCCTTCGGCCGCGTTGACATCACCGGCCGACCAGCGGCTCCGTGCCGTCTTGAAATCCGTGACGACGAGGGCATCATCGGTCTCCACTGCCAGATCGAGACGGGCGAGGAGATCGGGGCAGTCCGCCATGACCGGGGCCTGCAACTCTTCCTCAATGCCGATGATGGAACCGGCGGGACGGGACAGGTCACTGCCCACGAACGCGAGGAGCAGTGCTTCAAGCGGGGGGATGCAGGTCCAAGAAACACTGAGAAACGACTGAGGAGATGGCAAAGCGCCGTTTTTGATTGACGCCCGATTTGAAATTTCTTGTGTTTCGCACCCAGCTTGAAGCAAGCAAGCTGGGACACGCCGCCGCCTCGTGACGGATCGGCTACAATATTGATCGGTCACCCCCTAAAGAGCGAGCGATATGTACATCTTCATTGACGAATCCGGCGATCCGCATCCATCGGCCAGTTCTAAATGCTTCGCTGTTGGAGCCTTGGTCGTTGAAGACGACCGTCCACTCGAAGAGTTACTCAACCGGGTGGCTTTCGATTTCGGCGATGCGACCGTTCAATTTCACGCAACCGAAGGATCTAAGAAGTGCCGAGATGCCCTTTGGGCTGCGATAAACGATTCCGAACTGGCATTTCACTTCAAGGGTGTAGCATTCGACATTTCTCAGATGCCAGCCGAGTACAAGAAGCAACCTGCTTGCGTGATTCACCGACGAGCACTCGGACTTGTTCTCAGTCTTCTGCCGTTCTGCGGCCCAGACACTCAAGTTGTGATCTCGAAGCGTGCCCAATCATTTACACAATCTAATGTGGACGACCTATGGCAGGCGGTTGGAGATTCAAGCTGGGAGACGTTGTTGTCACTTCCCGATTTGCGGCAAACTGCCTTCCCGAGTCCGCCTATGAGCGTGGTTCAGGGTACTCCACATCGGGGTCTTCAGTTCTGCGACCACATTCTCTGGAGATGGCAACGCTCGATTCTCAATCCTACCGAGCAGATTGAATGGCCGGTTCGGACATTCACTCTGTGGCAACGTCCACTTCCGCAGCTTAAACACTTTCAGGCGATCAACTTCATGCGGGGTGGAAGTCCGCTCTATGACGGAATGAAAGGTTACTCGCAATCTCGGCCAAGCCTGCCGAAACCGAAGGGGGATCCACTTTGGGATGCGTATGGCTGCCTCGCATACATTATTGAGCATGGCAATGCACTCTCGGCTTTCGATCGTGCTCTGATTCGTCTGCTCCTCAATTCCAAAGATTCTGAGGTCTTCACCGAACAATCAGTTGCTCAAATCTGCTATTCGATCCTTGAAGGTCGCACTCGATGGCCATATCGCATCCCGATGACTGAAGAAGTGTTTGGCCATTACTCGGCGTTGGCGTCGTATCACATCGCTGAGGGAAGGCTGGACTTCACCTCGGCGCTGAGTGCGTTTGATTCAATGCGGCGTCAAATACTAAAACTTCGGCGGCATGTGCTATAGATCACAAGGCAATTAGACATCCGCTTGAACAGCCTCTGGAGTCGATCAGTGGGGCAAGTTGTTCTGCAGGACGGCTTGTGCGGTCTTCAAGTTGGAATCATTCATGCAACCGCCGTTGCGGTCGCCATGGCCAAATTGAAGTCGAGAACAATGAGTACGAGGAATGGGATTTGCGATTCTCCGAGCAATCGTACAAGGTCGCCATGTGACCGGTTACACGAGGCTCGTGCATGGCAAGATTCAACCCAAGGCAGGTACAAGCAAACCATTCCTCCCCTGCCGAAGGGGAGGAATGGTTTGCTTCAAGCCGGGGTCCGCAAGTCCAAGAATCTTTATTGAACGCCTTGACGGATGGCAAGGCTCGGTTTTGATCGACGCCCAAGGTGGGGGTTCTTGCGCTTCGCAACCAACTTGAAGCAAGTTGGACTACCCCGCGAACAGAGCGAAAAGAAAGCGGCGATGAATTGCCGCACTCCATTTTTTTTGCGCGACCAGGGGGGCGGCCTCTTGGCCCACCTTCAGAGAGATCAGAGTACAGAGAAGTCAGAGGCGGGGAAGGGCAACTCGGCCAAATCACTCCAACGAAATAATCACACGAAAACCGATGAAGCTCCCCACGTTCGCGGGGCGTGCATCGACGCGGAAACCGACACGACTGCCGACCGTGCCGTTGTTGAAACAACCGCCACGCAACACACGAGACGACCCGGCTACGGAGCCAGGCGGATTTGTACCGCCCGGCAGTTTGTCCGCGTACCAATCGGAACACCATTCCCCGGTGTTGCCCGTGATATCGTGCAGGCCCCACGGATTTGGTTTCTTCTTCCCGACCTCGTGAGCGTACTTTTCGCCGATGTCCCAAGCGTTCTTGGCGTACCACGCAAAGTCACCCAGAATTGAATCGTCCTGGCCGGAAACATAGGCTGTCGTCGTCCCCGCCCGTGCGGCCCATTCCCACTGTGCTTCCGTCGGCAACGCGATCTGCTCGTTCGCAGACAGAACACCCGCTTTTCGTGCAGCCGTGGTGAGCTTGGCACAGCAATCGGTCGCGTCCTGGTGACTGACGTGGACGGCCGGATACGTCGCACCGTTCTTCACGTAATTCTTCCCCTGCCACGGTTGGGCCTTCATCACCGCGAAGTACATCGCCTGCGTGATCTCCGTCTCCAACATCCAGTAGCCCTTGTCAAGCACGACATCGACCTGGGTTTCATTCTCCTTCCGCCCGGACTCACCGGTCGGCGTTCCCATATTGAACTTGACTGGCAACGCCGTCGTGGGCGGAATCCACCGAAACGCGAACTCGACACCTTCCATCGTCAGCACGCGCCGTTCTCCAGCCGTTGTGCCGCGCGGCGACGGTTTTTTTGGGGGGGGCGTCAACGGCGTCCTGACGGCAGAGGAAGAGAGCACCACCCGGAAACCGACGCCATTGAGCCGGTTGATGGGCGAGGGCCTGCCCCGTACGGCCGAGCGAGCGTCCTTGGAATAGTCGCCCCACGAACCGCCACGCAACACACGATCTTCTGATCCACTCGTCACCTTCGGGTCGGTCGTCGTGCCTGATCGTTTCCCATACAGCGACTCGTCGTACACGTCGTCGCACCACTCCCACACGTTGCCGTGCATGTCGAACAACCCGAATTCGTTCTTCGAGTACGAACCGACCGTCGTCGTCCGATGGAGAAACACCCCCTTCGTCGTCGTGCCGTAGGGAGATGCTCCATTGACGTTCGCTTTATCACCGTTGAGGACGCTGCCGAAGTGGAACGGCGTGGTCGTGTTGGTTCGGCACGCGTACTCCCATTCCGCTTCCATCGGCAACCGATAGCCGTCCCCCTGCACCACAGTGACGCTCGCCGATTGGATCGACTGATCGGCGCGCCGGCTGATTCCCGCCAGCGCGTAGTACATAGTCAGACCATCGGCCTGACTCAGCTTGTTGCAGAACTCGATGGCGTCATACCACGTCACGCGATCCACCGGAAACTGCGTCGAGTCCTTCCCCGAGACAGAGCTGCTGCCGCTCCCCGTTTTCGAGAACCAACTCGTGTTCCGACCGAGGACTTTCTGGAACTCGCCCTGCGTGACTTCGTACACACCCATGTAAAACGGCTGCGAGATATGCACCATGTGCTGCGGCCCTTCGTCCGGTTGTCGATCCGCCTCGCCCGCAGGCGATCCCATCGTAAACGTCCCCGCCGGAATCAACGCCAGCTTCATCCCCGTCGTCTTCGACGTGATTTCATTTCCAGACTCGTTCTGAAGTAGTTTCGTCATTTGAACGGGTTTAGCATCCGATTGACCTTTGGCACTGTTAGCGCCGGACGATGAGTATGCACCAACCTCAGTTCCGTCATTTCTAAACACTTTCAATGAGGTCAAGCGAGCTTGTACTAGTTCTGGAGTTTTTGAAGATTCAGCACCACTGCCCGTCTGCGTTACAAAGTAGTTGGGGCGTTCCGCCTTATCGAGTCCAACATGGAAGAACCGACGGATACGCGCACAATCCCAGTCGTTCGACACAAGGCCATCACGACGAAAAAATCCCCAAGTCGATGGTCTGACGTATTCGAGGTTCTCGATGTCGATTTCAACTGTGTGTTGTGCTGGATTCCTCGCGACATCCTTCAGTTCGTCATCTTCAGCAACAAAGACTAACAGGAGTTCCGTCCAAGGACGTTCAGGGTGATAAATGACACCTCGATTCTCAATGACAGTAGCAGCTTCGATTGCGGTGCAGTTTCGTAGAGTTTTGTCTTTCGTAAGAAACGCGTACTCATTGCACTCAACGTCGGCTACGTGGATATGAGACAATATTCCTCGAAAAGGATCATCTTTTGCTTTGTCGGGACGATCGAACCATACCCGCAGAGGCAATCGCACGTTTAGGAAGAGACCTTTCGTTTCAAGATCATCTCGGTCTACCGTCGTGTATCGGATGTGTTTGAGCTGGAACCGTTTTTTGCGAAGAGTCTCCCGATGTTTCTTACCGGCTTTTTCCGCGTCCAGCCTGTCAAACTGATCACCCTTCTGAGATGTCGCCGCAATCTGTTTCGTACCGAATCGAACGAACTCCTCCAAAGACCAAATGTCAATTCCCCTATCAACGACCGAGTACCCGGCTGATTCCATTTCCTCAGCCAGTTGCGTTGGAGGTATTAAGGGTGTCGGCGGAGTCGGTGGCACTGGCGGAATCGACGGTACAGACGCGTCCTCCTTCTTGGGTTGCTTATTTACATCGGCGGGAAACGGAACCTTAGTTTCTTTTGTTGCTGAATTCGGAACCGAAACGGATGGCCCCGATGCAACATCAACTCGTCGTCGTGC
The DNA here is from genome assembly GCA_043743205.1 of Schlesneria sp. Lineage (GTDB taxonomy): Bacteria > Planctomycetota > Planctomycetia > Planctomycetales > Planctomycetaceae > Schlesneria. Next base: position 2,832 of record JAYTXB010000835.1, on the reverse strand, counting down.
ATCAGTAACAACGAACGCAACTGCGCCCAATATCGCCACGACTGGCAAGGCCAATAACGCACTCCAGACGATCATGTCCCGCCTCGATCTTTGCGGGGCCTCGATCTCGCTTACAATCACGGGGGCCGAGGCGGGCGTGATTGGTGAAGTTCCGGTGGTTTTCAACTCCTTTGTGCGACGTGGAGTTTTGGTCGGCTCACTTGAGGACGCGGCCACCCGCCCGTCATCAGAGAGGCCGATGCGAACCCGCGCACTGCAGCGCGGACAACCAAACGTCTTACCAACTGCTCCCTCGGGAAGCTGGAGCGGGGCCTGACATACGGGGCAGGGGGTTTTCATGTTGGTTCCTGTACTCGTCAGTGAGTCGGCCGAAAGCTTGCTGAAATCTGTATCCAAGATTGAGTTCACAGCAGCAGAAGAAACGAACTAAAGCATAACCGTGTTGCTGAATCAACAAAATCCGCTGTGTCATACGATCTGGACCACGCAAATCGTGGCTGCGGGGGGCTGAAGAACACGTCCGACTCGTGATCGGCGAGCCATGTCAGCAGTGTCCCGAACAGGCGGGTCGAGACGCCGGAGTCGCCGCTGCCGCCGACACCCGACAGCGCTTTATCCAACTCGTCGGCATAAAGCACACAGGGACTCATCGCGTCGGCGATCTGGAGGGCTTGGCGGACATTCCGCTCGGTATCACCGACCAGCCCTCCCATCAGGCTGCCAATGTCGAGCGTGAGCACCGGCCGTCCGGTCTCGTTGCCCAGTGCCCGGCAGAAGGCCGACTTCCCGCAACCGGGTGGTGAGAGAAGCAATGCTCCACGCGGCTTGACCGAGCGTCCCGGTTGCAATGCCCGCCGACAGAAGTCTTTCAACGCCGACAGCCCGCCCAATGAGGCGAAGTTCTCGGTCCCCCGATGCAGGGTGAGCAGGTTCTGCTTTCGCAGCGTCTGGGCCTTCAATTCCCAGATCACGTCCGGACGCAGGGCATTATGCCGAGCCAAGCTCAATGCAAACGCTCCCTCGGCTTCGGCGCGCGTCAACCCGGCCGCCGCCTCCAACAGACTCTGCCACGCGCGATTGGTGGGCAGGCCGTCCGGATGATCGGCGAGGACATCCTGCGCGATGCGTCCGAGTTGCTCCTGCGTCGGCAGCGCATGATCGACGATCACGAACGCCCGTTCGAGTTCAATCGGGATCGCCACGACCGGGGACAGCACCACGACAAATGTCCGGCTCTGTTTGCCCGCAATGAGTTGCTCGAACAGCGTTTGAACAATCTCGGGACTGTTGAGGAACCGGTGAAAGTTCGGCAACACGAGCAGCGTGGTCTGTTCGGTGGTTGCCGGGTTGCTCCGTGAGGACGCGGTGCTCGGGGCCAACGTCGGCAGGGCCTTCAGCACGGCGAGTGGATCATTCACGTCGGGTGCAGTCGCGTTGGCGTTCGCCGGGAACCTCAACCCCCGCGCGATGTCCCACACTGCCAGCGTCCATTCGTTGCGGCGGGCCTGTTCGACCAGTTCCCGTTCGGCCTCATCCGGTTCGACAGTGGTGACCCACAGTCCGCTGAACGCGGCGTTGATGTAGTCAGTCAGTTGAGTCACGAGACTCATGAGCGTGGCTCCTTTTTTTAGGGATCAGAGAGGGCAATCGGCCGCACTCCGGAAACGAAAACGCCCCGCAGCGCGACGAGCGATACAGGGCGACTTGAGATTCAAGGTGCAAACAGGCAATCGCTGTTACTGGCGAGCAGCCTGCGTGGTGGCGACCGGAGTGTGGAACTCGCTCGTCAGTTGCTCGCTCGTGCGCAGGCCGAGGGCGGCCTCCAGTGATCGCGTGGCGTCGCGACATTGCTCGCCCGCGAAGCCCCTGGTCTGAATGGTGGTCTCGCCCTTGGGCGACACGGTGATTTCGATGATCTTGGACATCAGGTCTCCTCCAATTGACGAATCTGCCGCTCAAGTCGAGCGGCACGTTCTTGATGTTTTTCAAACGAATGGAACGCCCTTTTCAATTTTGCCATCCAGCGCGCCAAACCCTGCTGCTCCTCGTCGAGCCGCGCCCGCAAGCGGGGCAACCGCAGAGAGGCCGCAGAGGGCGGCGGTGTGGCCGGACGAATGACATGGCGACGACGGACTGTGGTCATGTTGGTTCCTCACACACGAGAGAAAGGAGGTGACAACGGATGAGACCGCCTCATCCCGCCACGGCGATCCGCACGCGAATTGAACCGTCTTCAAGCTGCTGCTCGCTGACCGAGTGTCCCTGCCGCCGCGCTTCGAGCCGGGCCTTCTCAACCGCGTAAGCTTGCAAGAACTGATCTAGGTGACACTGCTGGCCCCACCGGCCGCCGTAGTTGTCGTACTTCACTTCGCCCGTGTGGATGTCGCAGACAATCGGGAAAGTCCACTGCGGGAGTTGCACCGCCAACCCCGTGACCTCCGTGTTGAACAGCGTGACCGTCGCCTGTCGTGGCTCGTGCAATTTCAATCTCCGACAGGCTGCCGTGACAGCCGTCGCGTCCTTCACTTGGGTCTTGATCTCAACGACGTGACTCATCTGTGGGTCTCCTTGGGATTCGTAGAACTGTGGATTGTGCCGCCGTGGCAGAGAACTCGAAGCCGGTTCGGATTTCACGAACAGCGGGCCTCGGGAGACGTAACCCGTCTCAAGGAATGTGCCACAAAGCGGCCGACTATTTAGATGGGCCGATGCTTCACGGACCTTCGCGAACCATGATCGTTCGGCGATTCAGTCAGAGGACATCGTGAGCGATCTTTGGCACTCACTCATCGTTTTGAAGTGTGGACCAAGAAGATCGAATGATCGGTGGAC
>JAYTXB010000834.1:0-1023 GCA_043743205.1 Schlesneria sp. | reverse complement strand
TCACGTCCTCGACTTTCATCGCGGCTGGAAGATGCTGCACGCGGCGATGCTGGTGTTGGGATCGGCCGCCATTCTGTTGGGACTGGTGCTGAGTCTCCTCTACTTGTGGCAGCATCGTCGGCTGAAGGATCGTCAGATGCGGAACAGCGGACTGACTCTACCCAGTCTCGAGCGTTTGGAGCGATTCAATCGTTGGTCGATCCTCGTTTCGGTTCCGCTGCTGACGTTTGGAGTCGCGACGGGAGTGCTGCTGTCCTTCTTGGGCAAACACGATGCCGCGCCGACATGGACCGATCCGGTGGTCTTGGGGGGGAGCGTGATGTGGTTGTTGATGTGTGGCTTGTTCGCGTGGTTGTTGACGGGACAGCGAACTCCCGGCCGACAAGTGGCGTGGCTGACAGCGTGGTCGTGCGGGTTTCTGCTGTTCATGATGGTCGGCCTGCAAGTGCTGACTGAAGTGACGCGAATGCCGTCGCTCCATGGGAACGATTCGACGCGCATGGTCCGCCCCAAATCTTCCTGATGCTGGTCTCTGATGACCCGACCTCCTGCCTTCATACTCGTCCCTGCCAAGAGATTTCGCGCTGTGAACTTGCTCGCCCTGTATTGCACACATCAAACGACGCCGCTCGCCATTCGTGAGCGGCTGGCGTTTGCATCGCGTGAGCAGCTTGCGAAGGCGTATGCCGAGCTGCGGCGGCGTTGTCCAGATTCGGAAGCGGCCATTCTCTCGACCTGCAACCGCGTTGAACTTTATCTCGCGCAACCGGGTGACGATGTCGAGCAGACACGCCAGCAACTCGCTCAATTTTTGTCTGAGTTTCACGCGGTGCCACTCGACGAATTCGTGGGGGAATTGCGGTCGGACTCGGGGTCAGAAGCCGTTCGCCATTTGTTCGAGGTTGTCTCGTCACTCGACAGCATGGTTCTCGGTGAGCCTCAAATCGTGAATCAGGTGAAAGAGGCCTATCGTGCGGCGGAAGAGCATGGTGCCTGCGGACCGCTCGTGCATTCACTGTTTCA
>JAYTXB010000833.1:0-7977 GCA_043743205.1 Schlesneria sp. | reverse complement strand
CTCGCGTCGGATCGCGGTGCAACGGTGATGCTGCACGAGTCGGCGATCAACAATTCGATCGACCGCATGGAACTGGCGGGCCAGACACTGAATGACACTGAACTGAAAGCCAAGCTTGAAGCATTCCTCAGCAAGGCTCTCAACCGCGCGGTCAAGTTGGATACGGTCAAGGTGGCTGTCGAAGAAGGCGATGAGGCCAAATCCCTCAGTGCCATCTCGTTCGCTCCGGCCGACCCGCTCCGAGTCCGCCTCGAAGGAGGCGAGTTGGTGCTGGTCATCCGCGCTGGCTTCAAGCAGGAAGGAAAGGAAGACATCCCGGTTCGCGAGATCGTGGTTCCCATTGCCTTTGAAGTGAAAGGGAAGCAGATCGTGGCGACTCGCGGAAACGTGGCTTTCCCTGAGGGAGGTGGCCTCGCCACCAATGGCGTCATTCGCAAGAAGATTCAGTCGGTCCTGCCCGACCGCACGCTCGATGGCAAGGTGGAGATCAAAGGGCCGAACAAGACGGTCCCCGCTCAAGTCTCGCGAATCAAAGTCGCCGACGGCTGGATCGCGATCACCGTGAACTGACTCGCCAGTGATCTTGCTTGATGGCTCACACCGGCCCCGCCAGCGACTCGCTGGCGGGGCTGTTTCGTTTACGGAGCCGATCGCGCCTGTCGCCGCCTTCATCCGTGCCCCGGCCTTGCCATCCGTGCGATCTCGTATCTTGGCGAAGAGTGAATCGCACGGATGACAGAGCCGGAGCACGGATGAAGAACGAGAAGAATGCCTGACTCCAGTGCGGGATACTGGATTGCGTGTCGAAATTGATGAGGCTCGAAAACTTCGCGCTGCCGAGCGAGTGGCGATTGAACGTCGGAACGGCAATGCCGTACTCTCGTCCTGCAATCGGTCAATGGCACTTACTTAAGAAAAGTAACCCGCAGCGTAAGCGAGGAAGTACTGTTGTTTGCGATGTGTCGGCCTTCCTCGCTTACGCTGCGGGTTACTAAAGTGAGTGCCATTGGTGCAATCGATACTTGTTTCCGATCTGATGTGGCGACGCGACAACATGGAAGTCTGAGTTCTCCCGAATGCTCTGGCCCGAACACACTGTGACGCAGGAACTGCTGGCGGAGGCCGGACGTGGTGAAGGGACGGCCGTCAATCGGCTGCTCGAACGGCATCGTGGTGCGCTGCGGAAGCTGATTCAGTTGCGACTCGATCGGCAGGTGGCACGGCGAGTGGACGCGAGTGACATCGTGCAGGACGTGTTGCTCGAAGCAAACGGGCGGTTGCGCGAATACCTCGACGATCCGAAGATGCCGTTCCATCTCTGGCTGCGGCATCTGGCGAAGGACCGCATCATCGACATGCACCGGCGGCATCGTGGTGCGCAGCGCAGAAGCCTTGATCGTGAACGGTCTCTCGCGTCGCCGCAGTTCGGCGATCAATCGTCGTTCAACCTAGCGAGCCAACTCGCCGCGAGCGAACTCACACCCGCTGCGGCCGCAATTCGGCACGAGCTTCAAGCCCGGTTTCTCGTCGCCATCGAACAACTCGACGAAGACGATCGCGAGATGGTGTTGATGCGACACTTTGAACAACTCGGCAACAGCGAAGCAGCGGCGGCACTCGGCATGACTCCCGCCGCCGCTGGCATGAGACACTTGCGGGCACTTCGCAAACTGAGGGCGATCCTCGGCGAACGCCCCTCGCTGACAGGAGAGTCCGCATCATGAGTGACGGCCTGTTGAACGACCGTTTGCAGAACGACAGCGATGAGGTGTTGGCGACGCTGCTCGATGAACTCGTCGAGCAGACGCACGCTGGCCAGGTGACTTCGTTGGAGGACGTCATCGCCAAGCACCCAGACCTCGAACGCGAATTGCGTGAGTTGTGGGCGACGGTCCAAATGGCGGAAGACTTCGGCAGCGTCTCCGATCTGTTCGACGAGAACACGTCCGATTGGCCGCTCGGAAAAGAATCGAGTGGTTCGGGCGGCGTCCTGCCTCGCGATTACGGCGACTACGAACTGTTGAAGGAACTCGGTCGCGGTGGCATGGGGGTCGTGTATCAGGCGCGGCAGAAGAGTCTCGACCGGATCGTCGCGTTGAAGATGGTGTTGCGCGGCGACCTCGCGTCGTCGATGGACCTAGCCCGGTTTCGAGCTGAAGCAGAAGCGGCGGCACAGTTGCATCACCCGCACATCGTCCCGCTGTATGAGGTCGGTGAGATTGAAGGCCGCCCGTTCTTCAGCATGAAACTGATCGAAGGAATCACGCTGGCGAGGCGACTCGCCGACGGCCCGCTTCCGTCACGCACTGCCGCCGAAATGCTGGCTCCTGTTTGTCGGGCCATCGCCGACGCGCATCGACGCGGCGTACTCCACCGTGACCTCAAGCCCTCTAACATCCTGATCGATGGCGAGGGAAGGACGTTCGTCACCGACTTCGGATTGGCCAAGCGTTTGAAAACGGAAGAGTCGTCGGTCGAGGGGCCACTGGGATCGCGTTCTTCGTTGCAGAACAGCCTGACTTTATCGGGAGCAATCCTCGGCACCCCCAGTTACATGGCACCCGAACAAGCGGCCGGTCAGCGGGGTGAAGTGAGTGCCGCGTCGGACATCTATTCGCTCGGTGCAATCCTGTACGCGATGCTCACCGCGCGGCCACCGTTTCAAGCGGAGTCGCCCGTCGATACGGTGCTGATGGTGCTGGAGCAAGACCCGCTGCCGCCCAGAATCCTCAATACCAAGGTCGATGCCGATCTCGAAATGATCGCTCTGAAGTGTCTGCAAAAACCGGCCGACCTGCGGTACTCGACCGCCGATGCGCTGGCCGATGATCTCGAAGCGTACCTCGCGAACGAACCGATCTCGGCCCGCTCGACGCACCTGTCGCAGATCATCTCGCTGGCGTTTCGCGAGACGCATCACGCGGCGATCCTCGAAAACTGGGGCCTGCTCTGGATGTGGCACAGCCTCGCGGTGCTGCTCTTGTGCTTCATCACGGCGGCGATGCACTGGCAAGGTGTGACGAGTCGCTGGCCGTATGCGGCCCTCTGGTCGGTGGGAGCCGGAACGTGGGCGATGATCTTCTGGGAGTTGCGTCGTCGCTCGGGACCGATCACGTTTGTCGAGCGACAGATCGCACACGTCTGGGCGGGCAGCACGTTCTCGTCCATGTTGCTGTTCGGTTTGGAAGGACTGCTCGGTCTTCCCGTGTTGACCTTATCGCCCGTGCTGCCATTGATCGCGGGTAACGTGTTCCTGGCGAAGGCGGGCATCCTGTCGGGCAAGTTCTACATTCAAGCGGTCACGCTCTACGCGACTTCGCTCGCAATGGCACTGCTGCACACGTGGAACCTCTCCGATGCGGGATTGGTCCTGCTCGGCTGCGTCTTGGCGGGCAGCTTCTTCATTCCTGGCTTCAAGTACTACCGGCAACGCTTGGATGGCGAGATTGCGGCGCGACGGTGAGTGAGATGTCGCGTCCACCAGTGCCACGTTTAACTGCGTGGGCAACGCCCCGCGAGTCGAGTGAAGTTTCAGACCGATTATCCATACGACGCGCGGGACGTTGCCCACACGGTTAAACCTCGCACGGCCACAGCCGAGACGTTTTAAGCGAGCCGTGTGCCGTGAGGCCACGGGTTTCCTGCGGCGAACAAGAACCCGCAGCCTCACGGCATGCGGCTCGCCAGTGTCTCATCTTTGGCCGCGTGAGGTATAAACAACGGCAAATTATTGGTGAGTGGGCGCGATTCCGATCTTGAGACGGGGAGTTTCTGTTCGATGCACGTGGCCATCATTACTGCTGGTGGGGCCGGGATGTTTTGCGGTTCGTGCATGCACGACAACGCGTGGGCGAAGGGACTGCGCGCGGCGGGTATCGAGGTCAGCTTGATCCCGATGTACACGCCGATCCGCGTAGACGAGGCCGATCAAACTTCGTCCCCCATCTTTTACGGCGGCATCAACGTTTTTCTGAGTGACCGTTTCTCGTGGTGGCGACGCGTGCCGAGATCGTTCACGCGGTGGCTCGATGCGCCGGGACTCATTCGTCGCGCGACTCGCGGAGCAGTCGGGAACGATGCCAAGCTGCTCGGTTCGATGACGTTATCAATGCTGCGCGGTGAAGAGGGACCGCACCGGCAAGCGGGCGAGGAACTGGTCGAGTACGTGCGGCAACTTCGGCCGGACGTGGTCTGCTTCAGCAATGCCCTGCTCTGCCCACCGCTGCGTGTTCTCAAACGGACGTTCACGGGCCCGACGTTGTGCGTCTTACAGGGAGACGACATTTTTTTGGATGGCCTCGTCGAACCGTATCGCTCACAGGTGATGACGCTGCTGCGCGAACGTGTCGCCGACTTCGATGGCTTCCTGACTCATAGCGATTACTACCGCGATCACATGTCGAGTTACCTCGACCAACCGGTCGCGAAGTTTCATCGACTACCACTCGCCATCGACTGTGCGGCTCACGACGGACAACCGAAGGCAAATCTTGGCGACCCGCCGACCGTCGGCTACTTCGCGCGCATCTGTCCCGAGAAAGGATTGGATCGTCTCGTTGAAGCGGTCCTGCTCCTGCGGCAGCGATTGCCGAAGGTGAAACTGCGTGCGGGAGGTTATCTCGGTCCCCAGAACCAGTCGTACTTCCAAGATGTCGTCCGACAAGCGGCTCCGCTGGGAAGCGACTTCGAGTACGTTGGCAGTCCCGACTCTCAGCGCGAGAAGATCGACTTCTTGAAGTCGATCGATCTCTTCTGTCTCCCCACGGCCTATCGCGAACCGAAGGGACTCCCCGTATTAGAAGCGTGGGCGAACGGCCTTCCCGTCGTGCTGCCAGACCACGGAGCGTTTCCGGAATTGGTGGCCTCAACGGGGGGCGGACTGTTGGTCGAGCCAGGCAATGCGACCGCGCTGGCCTCCACGCTGGAGAGACTCCTCACCGACAACAGTCTTCGCGACGATCTTGCCGGTCGAGGCTATGCCGGTGTTCGCAGAGAACACGATCTCGCGACGATGGCTCGCGCCACTGAAGCGCTATTCGGGAAACTGTTGCTGGTTCCGACAAAAGCCCTATGAGCCGGGTGCCGTAAGACGACCGGCATGAGTTCACTTCCCCAGACCAACCCGCAACGTGAGTTTAGAAGTTGCACATTTTTTTGAGTCGCGAAGCGACATAAGGCGAGCGGCAGAAAACAACTTACCCACGCCACCAAGCTCGGGGCTTGTCGGTTTAGTCTAATCGACACCAGTCGCACAACGAGGAATATGAAGCTACGTCAAAAATGTTTTCCATAAGTCATTAAACCTCGTCGATAGTTGCTCGTGAGTTCGATTAAACCGACAAATCCCGAGCAGGGTGGCGGATTAAATCGACAGGCCCCATAGGGCAGGCGCTGCCAACCACGAGGAAAACGCGCGTCGCTCTATTTCGGTCCGACGCGGGCAATTCTGACAACCTACGTTGCCCGTGAATTGGCGGGGATCAAAATGCGGACAGTCTCGGGCACCGTCCCCTTCAGCGAATGGTTGAGCAGGCGGTAGAGCATGGCTCCGGAGGTTTCCTGGCCCTTGCGGATCAGCAGGACGCCGCTGTTGTTCAACAGATCCTCGGCCATGATCATGCGGGGACGCAGTTCTCGAATGGGAATGACGTGTGAGGTGAGGCGGGCCTCCTCATCCGGCATTTGCACCAGAGCTTGGAGGACGTGTGGGTCGTACCAACCCTTACGCACCGAAAGCCACTCGATGGCCGTAACGCGGGACAGGCCCTGCGACTCCAGTTCTTCGCAGTCGAGGGCGACTTTGAGGATTCGCGCACCCAATGAGACGGGCCCACCACAGCCATCGTCGGCCGTCCAATTCAACTCGTCAAAGCGACGGTTCTGGTGGAGGATGATCTCGGAGGCTTCTTCGAGACGGGGAATCTTGCGGATCAGATCTCGCCCGATTCTCAACGGACTTGACCAGGGTGTCAGGCGGGCACGGCTTGGTGAGAAACCGAAAGATGTGGCCTTCATTGACGGCGTCGATCGCGGCATGAATGTCCGTCTCGCTCGTCAACAACATGCGGATGCTGTCGGGAGCGGCCTTTCGGACTTCAGCCAGAAACTTCGTTCCGTTCATGCTCGGCATGCGAAGGTCCGAGACAATCACGGCGAATGAGCCGTGCTCTTGAATCGCCCGGAGCCCCAGTTCGCCACGGCTCGCCACGGAGACATCGAATTGGGAGAGCTGTTGCTCGTACATGGCCAGGACCAGCGGTTCGTCGTCCACACACAAGATGCAAGGGTTCATGATTCGTTCGTTCCGGTGAGGCCGCGCGTCGTCTCTTGCTGATCCGCTGAGATCAGGATCCTTGATCGTGTGTTCACGGACTTTGCGGGCCGAAATCAGTGTGTTCACGTCGGACTCCTGTTCCAGCAGAGCCGCGGCATGTTTTTGCGGAGCCTGATCACGCAGAATCGCCACGACGCTCGACGAGTCGAATGCGGTCAGATGCGCCCGCATGTGATCGAGCCGGCCCGCAACCTGAAGATCAATGTCTTTGATCAGTGCGGCCTTTTTGCTCACCACGTCCTGAAAAACAGGGAACAGCTCGGTCTGCGTCTCGACGGTGATCAAGCCGCGAATGTTCGTTCCGACCAGCGCCTGCACCGCCGACGGTTTGAAGTCATGCTGACCGCCACACGTCACGATGAGCCCATCGCACTGAATGATCAACACCAGGTCGGGAACCGTGGCGAGCAGATCTTGAAATCGCTGCACATCGTGCGGTGGCCGTTGCACGACGGCGTCACGCGGAGAGCTGGTTTCGCCGGCGGGGGCGGCACCGCTGCCGCGCGGCGGCCGACCGCTGATACGCACGCCGACTTGCACGCGAGCGTTCAATTCACTCGGATCGACCGGCTTGATCAAGAAATCGTCGGCCCCACTCATCAGCCCGGCGATCAAATCACTCTGCTTGGACTTGGACGTTTGCAAAATGATGTAGGTGTAATTGGCTTGTTCGGTCTCACGAATCTTCCGAATCAGATCGATCCCCGCCATTCGGGGCATCATCCAATCGGTAATGACGATCGGACAATCGTGGCTCTGGAACAACATCCAAGCGTCATCGCCGTCTTCGGCCGCCAGCACCGAATGCCCCCACTGCTCCAATTGGAATTGAAGCATCTGGCGAGAAATGCTGTCGTCGTCGGCAACCAGAATTGGCATCCATACTCTCCCTCAAGCCGATGCGCCCGCGTTCGTGTCGGGCTGGTCGAGCACGGTCCGAACCTTTTGCGCCAGGCTGGTGGGTGTGTATGGTTTTTGAAGAAAGGACGCTTCTGCATGCAAGATGCCTTGGCGGACGACGGCATCATCGGTGTATCCCGACAGGTACAGGATTTTTATGCCGGGTTGCAGTGCCCCCAGCCGTTCGGCCAGCTCGCGGCCTCCCATCACGGGCATCACCACATCGGTCACCAACAAGTGCAGGGGAGCCGTGTGTTTCTCCGCGAACTGGAGCGCATCCGCACCGTGGCCCGCTTCAAGAATCGTGTAGCAGAGCCAAGGACAAATCTTCGTTGACAGCGAACCTGAGTGTGGCACCACGTTCAGGATTTACCTGCCGGCGGTCAATGAGTCGGCTTCCGCCAGCCGAGCGCACTCCGACGTGATATTGCCTGATCGCGGTGCCGAAACGATTCTCCTCGTTGAAGACGAACCGATTCTCAGAACGCTGGCTCGTCACATTCTCGAAGCGAACGATCTCGCTGGATGCGTATCCGGTCAGCCGTTCAAACCCCAGGCTGGTGTAGACGATCGGATTGTCTGGCAGTAATGGATCGGTAATCACGACTCCCAGATTTACGGCCTGGATTGCCCGGTCTCGCAGCCGCAGCGACGGGTGTGGTGAGCGGCAGCGGGGCCGGATGATCGACGAGCCATTGCCGAGCGGCATCAGGATCGACCCGTACCACACCGAGACGGGGCGG
>JAYTXB010000832.1:0-7072 GCA_043743205.1 Schlesneria sp. | reverse complement strand
TGGTTGTGATCGGAGTTCAGCTTCACGGCGACGAAGTGCGTCCCCAAAAACTCTTTCACTTTGGGAGAGGTGAACACGTCACGTTCCATGCGCTGACACGGCATACACCAGTCGGCATAGAAATGGACGAGCAATGGCAGGCGACGCTCTTCGGCTTCGAGCAATGCCGCTTTGAAGTCGGATCGCCAGACGGACGACGGCTCGGCACCGACCACGGTCTGCGAGGCCATCGCGACCAGCGACACCCACGCGAGAAACCACATCCCTCGCCTCATCCATTGCACCGTAGTGGCACCGCCCCCACGGTTTTCCAGTCTTCGCATCATGGCCGCACCCTCGATCCGTCAGTCGCCGCGCCCTGCCCCGCCCCCTTCGTTATCGGGCAAAGTTTCGAGTGTTTCTCACGCTGGATGCGAGTTGCGGTAAGAAACAGGCTCTCGCTGAATCGGAACTGACGAATTTGCCGATGACCTCGACGACCAAACAAAGTTCGTGGCCGGAAGTCGCGCTCGATTGGGCTTGCCAAGTTGCCCAGACGGAATCGTGATGAGGCGCGGCTCGCAACGGCTTAACAGCCCGTTGAAAAAGTAACCCGCAGCGTGAGTGAGGGACGGTGGTGGTGCGAAAACAACTTCGAGAAATACGTCCCTGGCTCACGCTGCGGGTTACTTGAAACCCTTGCGGCTTGAGCGTGAGCCTATTCACCATGGGACTATCGGAAATCGCTCAGACTCATCACCCGCATCACTGGCGGGTTCGATCCAGTCTTCCAACGCAGTGGCCTTTACGGTGAGGCCACTCAGCGTGAGGAAGTTGCTCAACAACAAACGGCCTTGTTGTGTGAGGACCGACTCGGGATGGAACTGCACGCCGAACAGGGGCCAGCGTTCATGTTGCAGCGCCATCGGAATCCCGTCTTCCGTGCGAGCCGTCACAATGAGATCACTCGGCAAGGTCACTTCATCGACGATCAGCGAGTGATACCTCATCGCGCGAAACGGATTGGGGAGATTGGCAAACAGACGACGCTCGTCGTGTTCAATCCAAGAAGTTCGCCCGTGGACTGGCTCGTCGGCGCGAATGACTTGTCCGCCGAGTGCCGCCGCGATCGCCTGATGCCCGAGGCAGACCCCGAGGATCGGAATCGAAGGAGCCAGTTCGCGGATGATCGGCACTGAGACTCCCGCCTCACGCGGGGTACATGGTCCGGGCGAGATCACGATCGCCGACGGAGCCATCGCCCGCACCTCGGCTACCGTCACGGCATCGTTACGCACGACCTGCGTCTCGCAACCCAGCTCGACGAAGTATCGAGCGAGGTTGTGAACGAAGCTGTCATAGTTGTCGATGAGCAACAGCACGCGGCGTCCTCAATCACGAATGAACTCGTTTCTCGTTTTCTGGTTCCCAAGCTCCGGCTTGGGAACGCCCGCCTTGAAGCTCCAGCTTCGCGTGAACACACAGGACTCGAAGCTGGAGCTTCAGCCTGCGGGTTCCCAAGCTGGAGCTTGGGAACCAACGCGTCCAGAGCGGCTTCAACGGTTACGCCAGCGCTCGCACCATTCCCGCCGCCTTTGTCAGTGTTTCTTCGTATTCAGCCAACGGGTCCGATTGAGCCACGATGCCGCCACCGACTCCCAACTGCAACCAGCCGTGACGCTCGACGAACGTGCGAATCAGCAGGTTGCTGTCGGATTGCCCGTTCGCGCCGACATAGAACAGGCTGCCGCAGTAGGGGCCGCGTGAGGTTGGCTCCAGTTCGGCGATGATCTCCATGGCGCGGACCTTCGGCGCGCCGCTGATCGAACCGCCTGGCAGAGTGACTCGAAACAAGTCCCATACGCTGGCATCCGCTCGCAACCGGCCACGCACTTCCGAGACGAGATGCTGCACCGTCTCATAGGTCTCGACGCCGCACAGTTGAGGGACTCGAATCGAACCCGCTTCGCAAACGCGAGATAAGTCGTTGCGAAGCAGGTCCACGATCATCACGTTCTCGGCCTGATCCTTCTCACTTTCGCGCAGCTCATCGCGCGTGAAGAGGTCCGCCTCGGGACCGCGCTTCCTCCGTCGAGTCCCCTTGATTGGCCGCGTCTCGACCTCGCGGCCATCGACGCGTAGGAAGCGTTCGGGTGACGCACTGATCACCGACCAATCGTCCCGGCGCATCAGCCCGGCAAACGGCGCGGGGTTCACTCGCCGCAACCGTTCGTACAGATCGAGAGTGTCCTCCGTTGCCGGAGCCAACAGCCGCTGAGTCAGATTCGCCTGAAAGATGTCTCCCGCACGGATGTACTCGATGACCTGAGCAACTGCGTTGAGGTAGTCGTCTTTCGAGAAGTTGCTCGTCAGACCACTAAGGCCGGGTATCGCGAATTGAGGGATAGTGCGGAGTGCGGAATCACAAGCGACGAGCGACGCGGCTTCGGCTGGATTGGTGCCGGTGTTACCTTTCACTTCGGCTTCGGCTTTGTCCCCTCGCCCCCGTCTGCGGGGGAGAGGGCTAGGGTGAGGGGGGCTTTCGAGGGCGGGTTGAGGGTCGAAGGTTGAAGATTGAACGGCAGAAGCAGTGGCTTGTTGCGCGATCAGAGTCGGTTTACCGCTCTGCCATCTCACCCTAGCCCTCTCCCCCGCAGACGGGGACGAGGGGATGACTCCTTGCTGCGCAAGTCGATTCAGGACGAGCTGCATCCGCGCGGCGGCTCGTTCCTGGCGAACGGCCTCATCCGTCTCAGGCCAGCCGTGCGAGATCAGCCATGCGCGACGCGCTGGATGGTCCCATGCGATCACCCAGTCGTAGAGGCCCGCCGCCAACATCGGCAGTTGAAACTCGTCGTCTCGCGCGGCGGGGACGTGCTCGAAACAGCGGCCGAGTTCATAGCCCATCAGCCCCGCGATCCCGCCCTGAAACGGTGGCAGATCGGGGAGCGTGTCACAGCGGCATCGTTCGAGGACCGGCCTCAGCGCGGCAAATGGATCGTCGCCGAAGCGTGCTTCGTCCAGTGTCCAGGTCTCGACCGGATCGGCCATCAAGAACGAGAACCGTCCCACCGGCTCCCGTTGCAACGCGCTGTCGAGCAACAACAGATGCGACCACGAACTCACTGCCCGCACCGCTCCGATCACGTCCGGTGCGGGGATAATTTCTTCCACGAGTGGCATCTGTCGCGACGAGTTCATTCCGGTGCAGCCTCCGACGCATCGCCCCGATGCTTTCGCCGCTGGATCGCGCTCATTTCATCGACCGTGAGGAAGCCCCAGCGGAGAGCTTCGTCCTGCGTGTATTGCTTGCCAAGCGTCAGTGCCGTCCGGGCCTTGCAAAGTTCCATGCCGAGATAGAAGGCGTGTTCGGCGGTCAGTGTCCCGACGCTCGATGCCATCCGGTCGAAGACTTCGTACGGATCGTCGCCGCGCCAATAGCCGTCGCGATTCATGAGATGAATCTCACCTCGTTCAGCAAAGATCCGGAAGTTCGGGTCGGTCAGTCGGCCCGCCAGTTGGCGAAGGCCCTCCTCACCCAGCGGCTTCAATTTCGGATCGCGCAGCAGAACGAGTTGCCCGCCGAGATGTTTCGACAGGACGTGATTGGTGAGGCTGTGCCGCACGAGCTTCCGCGCGAGATCGAACTCGCGCACCGCCGTCCGCCCCCAGTTGATGACCTCGGTCGCGAGGACGCTGCGGATTTGCAGCTCCTCACAAATCGCGGCCATCACAAAGTTGATCCCCGCACTATCGACCTCGGTCAGCTCGGTCAGGTTGCCGATCCCCATCATCATCTCAGCATTGGGATGCCGTCGCCGCGTCTCGTAGTACCGCGCGAGCGACGCCGCGAACCCGAAACCAATCGGTTCGAGAATCGGATCGAGCCGGAATTGTTTGTGATGCCCGGTCAACATCGCTTGCGTGTCATCCCACGACGCCAGTTCTCGCGGATCATCGGGCAACACCACAGACTCAACGTTGAGCTGCGACAGCCACTCACGATTCGTCGCGTTGCAGCTCAGCACGAGTTCCGCCCCCGCTTCGACCGCCGCTTCGACTTCGGTTCGATCAAAGCTGTCGATTGAAAGTCGAAAGCCCTCGCATTTGAGCCGCCTCACGGCATCGCCCGCTCCTGACCACGTCTCACCCGGCACGCAGCCGAGGTCAATCACATCGGCTCCCGAGTCGCGATAGCTGTTCGCCTGACACAGCAGTTCGTCAAACGACAGCGTCGGAGCATGATTGATCTCGGCGAGGATTTCGATGCTGTATTCCTCCAACTTCGGTCGCGGTCGCCCTCCTCGACCGAAGAACTCGGGGAGATCGAACACGTCTTTCGGACCACGCTCAAACGGGACGCCGAAGTGAGCGGTCAGTGACTCCATTTCACCGCCGCACCAACCGGGAACGACCACGCGCGAGATGCCGCTCGGGACCGTCAGCTTGCGTTTGACCCAATCGACTCGCATCAACGCGGCGACAGAAATGCCAAGGACCGCAACCTCGTACTCGAACCCCGCGCGAACGGCCAACGGCGCAAGAACCTCGCGCAGAGATGGCTCGGCAAGACGACCCGTTACGAAAAGAATGTGCTCTGTCGGCATGGATGATCTGTCGCCGTTATCGCACCGCGCCACCATTGCAATTGATGACCTGACCCGTGATGTAAGCCGCATCGTCACTGACAAGGAACCTCGCCAACTTGGCGATGTCTTCTGGCCTTCCCCAACGCTTCAGCGGCGTTTCGTCGAGGACACGTTGTTGCCACGAATTGCTGGCAGTATCTCCCCAAGCGGTCTTGATCCAACCGGGAGCGATGCAGTTGACTCGAACCGTCGGCGAAAGACTCATCGCCAGCGACCGGCTGAACCCCATGATGGCGTTCTTTGCCGCTGAGAACAGTTCACCGCTGTCGCCCGCCATGCCTCGATCAGATTGATCCCAGCCAATCGTCACAATCGAACCCTGCCCCGCCGTAACCATCCGTCGTCCAGCCAACTTTGTCAGCAACATCCCTGCTCGAACATCCACATCAAGTAACCGCTCCAACTTGGCTGAGTAATCCAGCTTGGCCGCATCGCCCGTGAGCAGATCGACTCCTGCGTTCTGAACCCAGATATCGAGGCCATTCCAAACCGAAAATGCCTCATCCACAAACGCTTCGATTCCCCGTGTCTCAGAAAAATTCGCAGCCAATGTGCGCGAGCGAACCCCCAACTGTCGAGCTTGTTCTGAAACTTCTCCGGCCGCCACGTCAGACTTTGAGTAATGCACAATGATATTTGCTCCGGCGCGAGCGAACTCCATCGCGATTGCCCGACCAATGCCACTCGAACCGCCAGTCACAATTGCACACTTGCCTGTCAAATTGCCAAACCCCGACACAGGGCACCTCCATCTGTTGAGTACCGAAACCGTTGAAATCCCGGTGTTTCCCGATGGTTGCCCAACTTCTTCGGGACGCACGACACTGATGGCTCGATGTTTGCTGTGAGGCATTGAGCGGTCGTGGATATGGCGCATCCGTAGGCACATTGAAGCAGCTTGAAGTTTGCCGACAACTCAGTAATTTTTGATGCCATCAATCGAGCTATGTGTGACGTACACCGGCCACCGCTAGGTTATGCCGATTGTGTAGGAGAAATGAAATCTCAAATGGGTCGTTGACGGATGCGGTACCCCTATCCATAATGACGCCGAAATTTAGCCTCAAGTATAGAATGGGCGACGACTGGTCGCTTGAAAAACGAAATGGCTCACCTGCTGATGTCCTGTCTTTCCGATCGTGAACCTCAAATCTCGCTCGTTCTGCAGCGAGTCTGTTGTGTGCGATTTGCCTTGGTCTGAGAAACTCAATCTCGTCCATGCAACAACAGTCCAGACGATCACCGTTCAAACTTGTGACCGACCTGAGAAAAGACCACGAGCGTTTCCGGCGTTCTGTGTCCAACTCTAGCTGGTCTTCATTGCTCCTGCCTAAGGATGGTTCCGTTGTCCGATCCAAGTAAGGATCCCGATCGAGTGCCGGAAAACGCGGCTCGATCCCCAGTAGAGAAAGAAATGCAAATGATTTCGACGATTGATTCCCCGTTCACCGAACAAATGGGTGCTGAACAAACCGGCGCTGGTCGCACCGACGCTCCGTTCCCCGAGTTGTCTCAGCAGTTAGAGAAAGACTTGGTCCAAGTCTTTAAGCTGTTGGCCGACGAAACTCGCCTCAAAATTCTGATGGGGTTGTTGCGTGAAGGTGAGATGCATGTCAGCGCGATGTGCGACATGCTCAATCAAAGCCAACCAGCCGTCAGCCATCACCTCGCCCTACTGCGAGTGGCCGGTATCATCGAGCCACGGCGTGATGGTAAGCACAACTTCTACTCGGTCTGCCAAGATCGCTTTCACCTGCTAATGGGTGAGTTGTTCTCGACGATCAGCGATCCAAAGCGAGATGAGTTCCGATTCAAGAGCTTTGTCGTCACCAAGGACGAGTAGTTCGCACCGCACGCTCAGCGGCGATGACAGATGCACAACAGAGACCGCTCGGTAACGAGCGGTCTCTTTCTGTTGGGACGGTCACCGAAATCTTTGCGGAAAGCTCCGGATGGCGATGAATGACCTTTGTAGAGAAAGTACTCAGGCGATCGGCAAAACTTCGTAGTCCTGTCGCTCCCCGACAGGGCTACTTTGGGTCAATCAAATGCTACCACTCGCCTCACTGATTCCCGCACGCGGCCCAATGGAAATGTAAACGGTCCAGATGTTTCACTCATACTTGGGAGAGGTCTGGGACAAATTACGAAGCTGGCCCGTTGGTGTTAGGGATGAAGCGTGCAGACAAAATTCGTTCTAGGAGCGTTGAGAGTACTTTGGCAAGGCGGAACGTTGGCATTTGCTAATTAAGGCAATCACACAATAGATTTCAGCTGCAATTACACTGCTCACCATATCCACTGCGGCTTCCTTGCATCGGTTGGCTTGACGCGGTTTGGGCTTCTCAGATACTGCTGCTCGCTCGGAGCGATATTCGCGATCTTGTTGCGATCGGATTTGGCAGATTGCACATCAGCACTGTTTTCGTGTTCGTTTCATCAGT
>JAYTXB010000831.1:0-7821 GCA_043743205.1 Schlesneria sp. | reverse complement strand
TCGTCAGTCCGTAAGGATCTGCGCATCAACAACGGGTTGGGATTGGGTGAGCCGGGATGGCGGAATAGTCGGTACGGACTGATTCATCGCGACCACCGTGCTGTCAACACCGGCAGAGAACGCGACTGCGACACGACCGTACCCGGCCACGATTTCCAGCAGGCGGTCGCGCTTCTGTTCGATATCCGAAGTGTGTGTGGGCATAGGAACGTTTCGAGGAACTCGGGGCAGGGGGGCGGAAGACGAACATTTTGAGCGGATTGGAGGTTGGACACTATCGGGTTGATCGGCAGGTCTCAACCGGCCGGTCGTTCCGCGTGCAGCACGTGGCGAAACGGGGTAGAGTCTGTCGCCACTGAAGGCGACCGACTAAACTCCGGTCGCATCGCCGATCTGCCTGTGACCCCTCCCCGGAACGGGAGTCTGCGAGACTCCGGCCGTTGACCTTTGCCGTCCTTTTGAGAACTTCAATATGCCCCGACTCAACTCGCTCCTTCGCCTGTGCTGTGTCGCACTCGTGGCCTTTGCCGTCGTCGGAATCTCGCTCGCGGCCGTGACTCCCGAGCAGAAAAAGGAACTGAAGGAGATTGGTATTGAGATTGGCAAGGTCACGTCACTCACGTCGAAGAAGAAGTTCGATGAAGCGGAGACGGCGCTCAAAGAGATCGAAGACACGCTGGAGAAGTTCATTAAGGATGCCGCCGTTACGGAAGGGGATCCGGCTCTCAAGCCCATCCATGTCCAACTCGAAAAGGCGAAGGCTCAACTCGCCAAGTCGAGCGGGAAGGGGACTGTCAGCTTTGCCAAGGACGTGGCTCCGATCATCGCAGCGAAGTGTGTCAGTTGTCACGACGACAATGCACGCGGGGGACTGCGATTGGATACGTTCGCGGGATTTGAAAAGGGAGGGGGCAGCGGCGCGCTGCTCGTCCCTGGCAATCCTCAAAACAGCCGCCTCGTGCAGAAGCTCGTGACGCCGAATGCACAACAGCGGATGCCGAAGGGTGGCGCGACGCTCACCGAAAATGAAGTCAAAGCCATCGGGACGTGGGTCGCCGAGGGAGCCAAGTATGACGGGGCCGACAAGACGACTGAGTTGTCCTCGCTCAGCAAGAAACCAGCGGCCGGTCCCGCCCCTAAGGTTGAAGTTGTGAAAGCGACCGGCAACGAAACGATCTCGTTCATCAAAGATATTGCTCCCACAATGGTGAATATTTGTGGTGGTTGTCACAACGAAGGTCAGAAGCGTGGTGGACTTTCCGTGGCGACATTCGAGAAACTGATGCAAGGGGGCGATAGCGGACGCGTCGTAGTGGCGGGGAGCTTGGAGGGGAGTCGGTTGTGGCGACTCATCAATGCCGATGAAACGCCCGTCATGCCGGCGGGGCAGGCCCGCATCACACGCAAGTGGCATGGTGACGTAAAGAAGTGGATCGAAGAGGGAGCCAAGTTCGATGGCAGCGATGCCAAGAAGCCGCTCCGTCAGCAAGTCCCGACCGAAGAAGAAATCGCAGCCGAGAAGCTCTCAAAGCTCAGTCCAGAAGAGTTTGCAGCCAAGCGAATGAAGGACTCGGAAGCCCAATGGAAATTGACCTTCCCGAATGGGGAGCCGCGACAAGTAAGCGGTAAAGAATTCATCGTCATGGGCGATGCGTCCGAAGCAAGATTGAAAGAGGTCGAAGGCTGGGCGATCGAACATGCCAAGTCGCTGCGCACGGCCTTCAACTTGAAGGATGACCTGCTGTGGAAGGGCAAGCTGACAATCTTCGTGATGAAGGAACGCTTCGGCTATGAGGAGTTCAACAACTCCGTTCACAAGCGTGAAGTCCCTCGCGAAGTGCTCGGCCACTCGCAGGTCACCGCAGCAATGGAAGAGGCGTTCATTGCACTTCAGGACATTGGAGATGCCGCCAGTGAAACGTTGCCTGGAATGCACGTCAGCTTGATCGAGCATGTGACCGGTGCGTTTTTGAAGCGCGGCGGTGGGACTCTGCCAGATTGGGTCATCCGTGGCGCGGGATTGTCACTCGCGAGTCGCGGATCGGCGGGCAATCCGTATCTCGCCGCCCTACCCTCACAAGCGGGCACCATTTTGAAAGAGGTCCGCATCGAGAAGCCCGAAGAGGTTTTTGCGAATGGCACGTTTGCACCGGGTGAAGTTGGGCCGATTGGCTTCACGCTGGTGAACTTCATGATGACGCGCGGCGGTCCCAACAACTTTGGACAGTTTGTGCGTAGCCTCCAAACGGGTGACAGCCCTGAAGCAGCATTGAAGAAGGTCTATGGAACGGATGGCAAGACGCTGGCACTGGCCTACGCCAACTCGCTCCCGGCGGGCGGTGCCAAGAAGGGAAAAAAATAACGTTGAGGCGACGATTCGTTTTGCGTCTCGTTGTCTCGCTTGTGCAATAACAATCTTCCGCGCCCCGGTAGCTCATGGCTACCGGGGTGCTTTGGTTCCGAGCCCCACTCATGTCCGCATCCACTCTCACTAGTTCTTCTGCCACCGATGTGCTTGTCATCGGCGGTGGCGTGATTGGATTGTCGATCGCGTGGGAGTTGGCTGGGCAGGGGGCGTCCGTCCGTCTGTTGGAGCAGGGACAACTTGGCCAAGAAGCGAGTTGGGCGGGAGCCGGGATGCTGCTACCGGGCAATCCCGATTTGGCTCAATCGCCGGAAGCACTTCTGCGTGCAGAGAGTCATGTCTTATGGCCCGATTGGACGGAGTGCCTTCGCGCCGAGACGGGGATCGACAACGGATACGTGCGCTGCGGAGGAATCGAAGTCCGTCTGAACGGATCGGCCGCGGAGTTGGATGCCGAAGTCGCCGCTTGGCGTGCCGAGGGTGTGACGGTGGAAACACCGAGTCTCGATGAATTGCGCCGTTGTTTCCCGGCTCTACATCCCGACATGTCGAGCGGCTATTCGCTCCCGGAACTCGGGCAAGTCAGGAACCCGCGTCACTTGAAGGCTCTCGTCACCGGTTGTGCCTTGCGCGGTGTGGACCTGCAAACCGGAAGTCCCGTGATCGGCTTTGATCGCGCCGGAGATCGCATCGTCTCGGCGCGGACACCTCTGGAAACGCATCATGCGGCCGAGTTCATTGTGGCGGGAGGGGCTTGGTCGCGCGAACTCCTGCGTCAAGCAGGCCACAACGTCTCGATCGAGCCGGTGCGCGGCCAGATCGTGTTGCTCGAGGCGCGACCGTTGCCGTTTCGGTGCGTGATTCAAAGTGGACTACGTTATCTCGTCCCGCGCGCGGACGGTCGCATCCTAATTGGTTCGACGGAAGAACACGCGGGCTTCGACAAGCGGAACACGGCTGAAGGAGTGGCGGGGCTGATCGACTTCGCGCGGAGTGTTGTTCCCGCGCTCGGGGCTGCTCGGTTTGAACGATGCTGGTCCGGCCTGCGGCCTCACGCCACGAACGGCCTGCCACACATCGGTCGCGTCCCAGAGACTCGGAACCTGTCCGTTGCCGCCGGTCACTTCCGCGCGGGCTTGCAGCTCTCACCGATCACGGCCGTAATGGTGGCCAACGCGGTGCTCAGACGCGATACGAAGTCACGTACCGCTTCGAATCTCTAACCCGCAGGATTGAGCGAGGGAGCCGAGTCCGGATGCCTGGATCTCGCCCTCAAATTCTTATCATTCCAAGGAGGCTTCAATGCGAGCCGTCGTTCAACGAGTATCCCGCGCGAAGGTGACGGTCTCGGGCGAGGTCTCCGGTGAGATCGGAATCGGGCTGATGGTACTGCTCGGTGTCGCTGATGATGACACTCCGGATGACGCCGCGTACCTAGCCGAAAAGCTCGTTGGGCTGCGCATCTTCTCCGACGGTGAAGGGAAGATGAACCTCTCTGTGACAGAGGCCGGCGGCGCGATGTTGGTCGTCAGTCAGTTCACGCTGTTCGGGGACTGTCGAAAAGGGAGGAGGCCGAGCTTCATCAAGGCCGCGCGTCCCGAGCAGGCGGTCGAGTTGTACTGTGCCTTCGTTGCCGAAGTTCGCGGGCGCGGGATCACCGTGGCGACCGGCCGCTTTCAGGAACACATGGAAGTTGAGCTGGTCAACGACGGCCCGGTGACGTTGTTGATCGACAGCCGCAAGCAATTCTGAAAATGGAGCCACCGCATCGCCCCTCATTTCGGTCTCTGTGAATTCCATTTCCGCATCTCCCGTTTTTGCTGGTCGTGCGAATGTCTAGCCCTTTTTTTGATCTGAAAGCAACATAACGGACATTATCGGACGTTGGATGTCGGGTTTGGTCGGGCAGGAAATGACGCGGAAGCCTTGGATGCTGCGCATGGTTTGAGGCCGGAAGACATGGAAATGGAAACTGCATACGCAGTTGGACTCTGACATCACAGGTTGACCTGTTAGCACGGCCACAAATGAGTGAGAGGAACACACGTGCAGCTCTGCTCTTTTGCGTCGCTAGATGTTGTTCGCGTTGAAACGTCAGACGGCCGGCGCGGCCTCGCTGAAGTTTTACTGGCCGACCTGCTCTTCAAATTCGCCGATGCGGCGGAACTTTTGGTAGCGGCGTTCGAGTAGTTCATTCGTTGGGATCGTGGACAGCATTTTGAGATTGCGGACGATTGTGGATTTGAGGTTTGAGGCCATCGCACGGTGATCGCGATGCGCTGCACCAAGTGGCTCGGGAATAACTTCATCGACGACGCCGAACTTCAGCAGATCACGTCCGGTGAACTTGAGTGCTTGCGCGGCTTTCGGCGCGTGACTGGCACCCTTCCACAGAATTCCCGCGCAACCTTCGGGGCTGATGACGGAGTAATACGAGAACTGGAGCATCGCGATGTGATCGCCGATCCCGAGTCCGAGCGCGCCGCCCGACCCCCCTTCTCCGATCACGACACACACGATCGGGACCGGCATTCGTGACATCTCGCGCAGGTTGACGGCGATCGTGTAAGCCTGACCCCGTTCTTCGGCACCGATCCCAGGATACGCGCCAGGCGTATCAATCAGACAGACGATCGGCAGGCCGAATTTGGCGGCGAGTTGCATCTTCAAGAGTGCCTTGCGATAGCCCTCGGGGTGCGCGCAGCCGTAGTAACACTCGGTTCGTTCTTTGAGAGTTCGGCCCTTGTGCTGGCCGATGAGCAAAACTTTGTGATCGTCGAGTTTGGCGAAGCCCGTCAGGATGGCGCGGTCATCGCCGAACGCGCGATCACCGTGCAACTCCACGAATTCATCGCAGATCAGTTCAATGTAGTCCTTCGCCTGCGGACGCTCCTGATGGCGGGAGACCTGTACGGTCTGCCAAGCGTCGAGACTCTCGAAAACCTCGCGCTTCAGTTTCGCGATCTCGACCCGCCGTGTCCGGATCAAATCGAGCGTCACGGGAGTGGGATTTGGCTGGGCTTCGAGTTTGGTGAGTTGATCTTCGAGTTCGACAATCGGCTTCTCGAACGGCAGAACAAATTGAGGCTTCATCGGCGGAACCATGTTGGCCACCGCGTTGCGGTCGCTGGCGGACAACCAAGCAGTTGGACGCGCGCGATGCATCACAGCGAATGAAATTGGGAAACGAGGAAGACGGCCTCACCAGCAACGTCGCTCAAGCCTCGCGAAATGCGGACTGAATCTGCTGGCAAGCGGTGCGGCTATAACAGATCACAAGATGTCGGGCAATTGGGTCATGAACTCCAATTCCTCGACGGGGTCCGGCGCGGCTGTCGGTTTGATGGGAGCTGTGGCGGCTGTCGGAGTTTTGACCGGAACCGGTTTGATTGCGATTGGGACAGGTGCTGCGGGAGCGGGAGTTGGTTTGACGATTGCGGGCGCGACGCCGGTCTGCGGCATCGTTACAGAGGGAACGGTTGCTGAAATTGCTGTACGTGCGGCAACCGGCACCGTTGTCGCAACAGTCGCTGT
The DNA here is from genome assembly GCA_043743205.1 of Schlesneria sp. Lineage (GTDB taxonomy): Bacteria > Planctomycetota > Planctomycetia > Planctomycetales > Planctomycetaceae > Schlesneria. The sequence continues at coordinate 1,922 of JAYTXB010000831.1, read as the reverse complement.
CATGGCATTCGGTGGAATCACGGAGTTTGGTGGTACGAAAGAAGTCACCGGAATCGTTGGCATAGCGCCAGGCGGTATTGCTCCCGTCATCAGATTGTTTGATGCCATGGCTGGTGATGCGGAGGCTATTCCCAGCGGAGGAGCGGCCATTGGCATCTGTCCCGGCAGGGGTGATCCGGGCATCAACTGTGGCGGATAACCGGGCATCATTCCTGGAGGCAGGCCCATCTGTGGCGGCATGCCTGGCATCTGCACCTGAGGGTAGGGCGCGTAGCCTGGGGGATATCCGGGAGGCATCGCCATCGGTCCGGGCATCGGCTGGTAGACCATTTGTGGCTGAGGTGGTGGCACTGCTGGAGCGGCGACTTTGGTGGTCTTCGCGTCCTTCGAGGCTGATTTCAGAATCTTCGCTTTACGTTCGTCTTCAACGGCCTGCTTCTTGTCTTTTTTGTCTCGTAAATCTTGAGTGTACTGACGGGCCAACTCGGGATTGGATGCGAGAACCTCTTTAAGCTTTGCGTCCGCGCGGCTATCGAGCCGGATATCGGTGAGTTGGCTCATCACGTCTCCTTTTTTGTCCGCCTCCTTTTGCGCGAGCGACTCGTCGGTCACGTCCTCTTTGAAAATTTTGATCCGCTTGAGTTCGGCCAAGACTTCATCCACGCTCCCGTGTCGCTCGGCTGGCTTCTTCTTCAGCAACCGCGTGATCAGACGATCCATTTCGGGGGTGACGTTGGGGTTGAATTCGGAGGCATTCGGCGGTGGTGTCGAGAGGTGCTTCCGTAGTAGGTCTTCGGGCGAAGCGGCTTGGAACGGCGTCTTTCCCGTGAGTACTTCAAAGAACAGAACCCCCAGACTGTATAGATCAGTCTGGAACGTGGGGGCTTCCTTGCGAATCGTCTCGGGCGCGATGTAAGTCCGCGTCCCTTGAATGGTTTTGAGCTTGCCGCCGCCCATCATCTTGGAGAAGCCTTTGACCTCTTTGCTTGAGAGCGAGAAATCCACAAGTCGAATCTCGCCCACTTTGTTCATCAGCACGTTGTCTGGTTTGACATCGCGATGAATCCAGCCCTTTGAATGAACGTGCGACATTGCCTGGCAGATGCCTTCAAACAATCGGCGTGCCCGCACATGTACTGACGAAATGTTCGCCTTGATTTGCAGTTTGACGTTGGCCGCGCGGAAGTGCTCCATCGTCAGATACGTGTTGTCACGGCTTGTCGAGAACTTCTCGAACTTGATGATGAGCGGATGGTCGAGCGTCTTGAGAACTTCGGCCTCATACTTCAGTGCGGCTTTGTTTTGCTTAAAGTCATCCGTGTCTGTCTTCAGCAGCTTCATCGCAAGATGCCGCCCCGAAGCTTGCTCGACAACTTCCCAAACTTGGCTGCTGCCGCCGGTGGCGATGCACATGACGAGTTTATAGACACCGTCAATCAGTTCTTCGTCAGACACAGTTTCATCCTCAATGAGTGGCGTGCGACAAGCTCTCGATCGCCGACACGTTTCACCGCGCGGGCGACGAGAGTCACATTGCGATCTCTGGTTAGTCGAGTACGAAAACCTAGAACCCAATGGATGGTTTTGACTTGCCCGGTTCGCTGCCAGCCGACGACGGCGACCCTCCCGGTGTCGTTCCCGTCGTCGCGGTCGCATGTTTCAGTTGGAAGGCGTCGCCGAGTTGGTGTGAGGCTTCGTAGATCACTTCATCCCCTTCCGCAAACGTGCCACTGACGAAGAGGCGATTCGATCCGACTTGGCCCATTAAGATGACCGGGATGTCACGCACGATGGACTGTCGGACGACCTGAACCTTGCGTTGACCATCGGGCAGATTGCCGACGGCACTGGTGGCCACTTCCACCACGGGTTGACGCGGAACGAGTGGCACATAGACCGTCTGGCCGGGCTTCAAGCGGCCG
>JAYTXB010000830.1:0-5103 GCA_043743205.1 Schlesneria sp. | reverse complement strand
CCGTTGAAAAACGTAGGATGGGCATCTTGCCCGTCCGATTTCCCGCAGAAAAACGACGGCCTAGAAGGCCATCCTACAGTTTTTCAACGGGCTGCTAAGTGTGCCGATTCCCGTACGTCTGATCACGTCCGTTTTTCCCGTGCGGGATCTGACAACAGACAACGAGCAACAGACGGGAGAACGTCACTTTTTCATAACGGCCGATCAGGCCTCGTGGCCTCTCAGGGATGAGTAGGCTTCGCTCGCCAATTGAACTGCACGGGACAGTTCTCCCTCAGTCAGTTGGTCCGGGTTGTGGTTCGCAGACAGTGCGGTGCAGAGTTGCATGGAGAGGTCGGCTGCGAGACCACTCAGCGAAGCCTTCGGGCAGAGATCAACGATCCCCGGCAGCTCGGGTGTCACGTGAGACGCCTCTAACACCAACCCGCCATGTTGCAGGACCGCCCCGCGCCGCCGACGCTGTGCGCTTCCGAGCAGTTTGTGACCGAACGCGACCAGATCGTGTTCGTCCGCGCGCGCGAAGCAGAGCAACGGTTCCTGCTTGAGCAAGACTGTGGTGCCGCGCAGCGCCACCTCAACACCGCGTGCTTGCAACACGGCGATGAAGATTCGATGCACCAATCCGTACAGTTCCACCGGCTGCGCGACGACTTGTTGAGACGCCGGCAGAACCAGGCTGTAGGTCAGCTCACGATCATGAATGAGCGTCCCGCCTCCCGAGAGCCTGCGCACGGCGGGCAGATGCGAGAAACGCGGCTCCGCGCGGAAATCCGATTCGCGCTGGAAGTGCCCCAACGACGCCGTCGGCTCGGACCAGCGATAGAACCGCAGCGCAGCGACGCCTCGCTCTACGGCCGACTCCAACAGCACTTCATCGACCGCCATGTTCCACGCCCCCGCACGTGGTTCATCGTCGATCAGAACTCGTAGTTGAGGCAGCTTGAACATAGGACTCGATCAAAACTCAGACACACTCGCCATCGAAACTCTCGCACCCGCTGACCCCGACGGAACGAGTGTCGCGAGATTCTGACGCCTCACCGCGCCTTATACCTCGCGCGGGATGAATTGAGGCCTTGGCGAGCCGCACGCCGTCAGGCTGCGGGTTCTTGATCGCCGCAGGAAACCCGCAGCCTGACGGCATGCGGCTCACCTAAAACACATCACTCGTGGCCGCGCGAGGTATATTGATGCGGCGATCCTTAGGCGCGCGGGCAACGCACCGCGTGTACTTGACGTTTGAGCCTGCTTCTTCGATCAACTATCGAGGCCGGAAATGAGGCCTTTCCACGTTTAGCCCCGACGCCAACGGCTAAACGCCTCACTCGAGGCCGCGAGAGGTATAACCTGCTGGCAGGGAGATCAGCCAACGAGCCACGCACACTCGTCCCGATCAGGGAACGCCCGTTGCGGCGTCACGCGGCGTGTGCCGTCGCCGCATCGTTGGCCGTGTCGAGCATACAGCGTGCGAGTTGTTCGACCGTGCGCGCCGTGGCACCGCGTTGCTGTCCGACAAACTCGCGCGCCAAGTCGCCCATGTGCTGAGCCTGGATTGGATCGAGCAACAGCTCTCGCACGACGGTCGTCAGTTCCGTCGGATCGTTCACGACACAAGCCGCGTGACGAGACAGCAGCGCATCGGTGATGTCTTGAAAGTTCCACGTGTTCGGCCCGAACAGCACCGCCGCGCCATAGCCTGCTGGTTCGAGCATGTTCTGTCCGCCGCGACTTGTCAGGCTGCCACCCACGAACGCGATGTCGGCGAGTCCCCAACACGCACCCAGTTCACCGAGCGTATCGAGCAAGAGCACGTTCGTTGCGGATGGCGGGAGAGACTGTTCGGCGACTGCGACCTCACTCCGTCTGACGAGTGGCCAGCCGCGTTGTCGGACGAGTTCGGCCACGGCCTCGAACCGTTCCTTGTGTCGCGGGACCAGGATCAATCGCAACGTCGGGAATTCGTGACGTAAGGCGGTCCAAGTCTCGATGGCAAACTTCTCTTCAGGTTCCTGTGTACTCCCCGCGATGAAGACGAGTTCGTCAGGCGTAAGGCCAAATGCCCGTCGCAACTCCGTCGTCCGGGAGTTGTCTCGGTTGGCCTCAACGCGATCAAACTTGATGTTGCCGGTGACGGTGACTCGTTCGGCGGGTGCTCCCAATTGACGCAGGCGCTCCGCGTAGATTTCGTTCTGCGCGGCGAGCAAATCAAAGCACGAGAGGACTCTTCGCAAGAGCGGCTTCACGCGCGAGTAGCCCCGAAAACTTCGCTGTCCGATGCGACCGTTGATGAGTGCGAGTGGGATGTGGCGACGATGGGCTTCCACAATGAAATTGGGCCACAGTTCGAGTTCGACCAGTACGACGAGGCTCGGTTGAATGGCACTCAGGGCGCGACTCACCGCCCAACTGAAGTCGAGCGGAAAGTAGGAGACGGTATGTTGTGGATACTTGGTCTGAGCCACTTCAAAGCCGGTGTCCGTCGTCGTTGTCACGAGCAATTCGGCATCCGGAAACCGAGCCGAGGTTTGGTCCAGAACCTGTTGCAGTTGCAGCACCTCGCCCACACTGACGGCATGGAACCAGATGCACCGACGCTCGGGATGCTTTCGAGTCAGCTTGCCGGTCAGTTTCTCGCGCCAGCCCCCGCGGTACTTGCCGTGAGCGAGACGACGATAGACGAGCAGGGGCGACACTGTCAGCAGCAACAGCGCGTACGCGACATTCAACAACCCAGCAACAAGGAAGGGCATCCGTTCCCTCACGAGACGAGTTTCAGGCGCTTCACGCCCCGTGGCACTTCTTGTATTTCTTGCCGCTGCCACAGGGACACGGATCATTGCGGCCAACTCGTTCGCCGTCGTTGCGAATCGGTTCGGCTGGACCGGAGCCTTTGTTCGGCATGACGCCACCGCCACCCGCCAGCGCGGGATGGTCATCGGGAATATCTTCGATGGGCGAGGCATGTTCCGTGGAAGTGATCTGCCAAACGGAGCCGGTTGATTCGGGAAGCTCGACCTCAATTCGGAAAATGGTCCCGGTCACCTTGGCTGCGATGCGATCCCACATCTCTTCAAAGCCGTTCATTCCCTCACGCCGGTACTCTGTTTTCGGGTCCTTCTGGGCGTAGCCAACCAGGCCGATTCCGGCCCGCAGATGGTCCATGAAGTACAGATGGTCTTTCCACTGCGTATCGAGCGTGTCGATCAAGACCGACCGTTCAGTTTGATAGACCTCGCGCCGGAATCGGCGTTCGTAGGACTGGCGAACGGCGGCTTCCAACGTGCGGCGATCCGTTTTTGCGAGGGCTTCGACATCGAGTTCCGACTGGAATTCGCGATTCGCCCATTCGATCAGCGATGTCGCAGCGGCGACATTGGTGACCGGTTCGCCGGTGTGGATCGCCGCCGTGAAGACATCCTTATGAGTATGTCCGTTGACCTGCGTTTTCGCGCAGGCGGCGTCCAGCATGTCGTCCAATTGCTCGATACAACGACCGCGCAGCAAGTACTGCGCGCTGAGGTCCATCAACATGCGAGCGATGTCGTCACGCGAACGAGGTTCGAGTTGCTCGACCGGCAATGACACTTGGAAGCGATCGCTGGCCCACTCCGCGAGACCTCGACGGTTGTAGCGTTCGCCACCACCGCCCTGAGATTCCGACATAAAGTGAGACATCCCCACCGCCACCGGAAATTCGACTTCCTTCTGGCGATAACGATCGACCACTTGCTGGCGAATCACGGCCGCAGCCTCCCCAGCCGACTGTCCGGCGAATGTCGTGGAGGGAATCTCCACCAGGTATTGCTGCTTGGTCCAGTTGGACAAGGACTGCGGTCCCCAGTCGGGCTTCAAAAACGTTTCAACCGGAGAGAAGTCAAATCGACCGATCGCTTCCAACGCGCGCTGATAAAGATACGAGTGCAGATCGTCCAAACCAATTTTCTTCAGCTCACGGTCGTTGGTGTTCAATCCGTAACGCCGATTAACCCACATCGACATGGCCTGCCAGTTCCGCAACCGATCGTCTTCCGCCTCGGTGGGCAGGTTCTCGCTCATCTTCTCTTTGATCTGCAAATCGGCGTCGCGATCGGCTTGATCTTTGATGTACTCAATCAGGTTTTCGGCATCGAAATCCTTGATGTAACGCAGTTCCAACTCGAGCGAGCAACTGGCCCGCGCCCATTCGATGACGGTCTCCCAGCGATACGTCGGCTTCAGGAAGTACTCGGTCCAATGGGCGAGCTGCTTGTCGATCATCGCGATGATGAGTTCACGACAGTTGGCGTCTTCGAGAATGGATTGACGATAGGAGTAGACTCGCTTGCGTTGCTCGTCCATGACTTCGTCGTATTCGAGCAAATTCTTACGCTGCTCGAAGTGCCGCTCTTCGACCTTCTTCTGCGAACCTTCGATCTGTCGCGTGACCATCTTGCTTTCGATCCGCTCACCCGGTTGCATCCCGAGTGCGGCGAGCCAGTTCTTGACCCACTCCCCACCGAACTTCCGCATCAAATCGTCTTCCAGCGAGAGGAAGAAGCGACTCGATCCGTTGTCTCCCTGGCGACCAGCGCGGCCTCGCAACTGGAGGTCGATGCGTCGCGATTCATGGCGCTCCGTGCCGATTACGTGTAGGCCACCGACCGCCGCAACCTTCTCACCTTCGTCCGCCATTCCTTCGCGAATGGCGATCTCGCGCGTCCGCTGTTCCCAGACCGACTTCGGTACATCGAGTCGCGAGGGATACCGCAGATTCCCGTCCTCATTCTTCTCGTGCTTGAGTTCATCCCAGGCGAGGTATTCGGGGTTGCCGCCGAGAATGATGTCCGTCCCCCGCCCCGCCATGTTGGTGGCGATCGTGACGGCGTTCATACGACCCGCCTGAGCAATGATCTCGGCCTCGCGCTCGTGATATTTGGCGTTGAGGACGTTGTGCTTCACGCCATTGCGAGTCAGCTTGCCGCTGAGCTTTTCCGAGTTCTCGATCGACACCGTGCCGAGCAGCACGGGCCGCCCGGTCTCGTGAACTTCTTTGATTTCTTCGACGACCGCATCCCACTTCTCAGGCTCGGTACGATAGATCGCGTCGGGGAAGTTGATCCGCTT
>JAYTXB010000829.1:0-2122 GCA_043743205.1 Schlesneria sp. | reverse complement strand
CTCAAGTTCACTGCTCTTGATTCGACGGCCGGCGCGGGTGACGCACTGACCATCGTGTACCGCACAACGGATAGCGCGGTCTAGTCCGGCGTGGCTTCGATTGAGGAGGTCGCGAAGAAGATCGGGGATTGTGTCCCGGCCGCGCGGCACGCGTCGGAGCAGTCCGTGCGACAGGGTGGGCGGGTGATTCGTGCGGAGATGCTCGCGACGTTGGGGGCGAGTACGGGCGGCTCGTTCCGTTTGCGGGGTGTTGGTAAGGCTGGTGCACGGTTGGGGGTCCAGGTCCGCACGGTCGGGTCTGGGAGTGCGACGACCGCGCTGGTGAAGGCTACGGGGCCGTGGCAGTTCATCGAGAACGACACCAAACGTCACGCGGTCGGGACGCGCGTCGAGGCGCGTGGCGAACAGCCGGTCATGTATACGCCGTGGGGTTACCGGACGGGCCCGTGGATAGCTGGTGGTAGTACCGGGAAGCATCCGTGGCGGGCTGGTAAGGAAGCATCGCAGCCGATTGTGTCGCGTCTCTATAACGAGAACGTCGGGCGTGCGATCCGTACAGCGTTCTAAGCCTCGGGAGGGCACTGTGAGCAGAGTCTCGATCTTGGAAGATGACTGGCTGGTGTTCCGGTCGCCGGAAGCCGTCACGAACCGGCAACGCAGGCCATTCCGGCGGGCGAGCGCGAAGCTCGGGGAACGTGCCCAAGGCAGCGAAGACGCGTCGCGGGTGTTGACTTCAGACCCGGATTTTGCGGAAGAGTTCATGGCCGCCCTCGCGTTCATGATTATCGTCGAATGGTCGTTTCCGGTCCCAGTCTTCACCGACTGGGACCTTTTCTGTGACTGGGTGAACGACAGTCCCGCGGCGCGAGTCGACGCGGTCCTCGCCGCAGCGTGGGCTCACCACGTCGACGACAGTCCCGAAGTGGAGGCGGTCCCCCCGAAGAAGCTCACGCCCAAAAAGCCAAAAGTGGTGACCTGATCCCCGAGGAACTCCGCACGTACATCTTGTGCCGGTGGTTCGGGTGGTCCGAACCGGATTACTTGGACGCGTCGGTCATGTTCTGCGACCAGGCCCTCGCGATTCGTGCGCATGAACTCGAACAACAAGAACGGGGGGTGTGATGAGCGCATCGGAACAGTTGCTTGTCGTCCTCCGGGCCTCAACATCCGATTTTGATCGGAAGTTCAAAGAGTCTGAGGCGCGTGTCACGTCGTTTGGGACGAAGTCGTCGGGTGGCCTCCAAAAGTTTGCTGCGCTTGGTGGCACCGCGTTGAAGGTCGCGGGGGTTGCGACGGCGGCTATCGGGTTCATCGCGGTGAAAGCCGCCGACGATTTTGAGAAGTCGCACGCGTTGCTCGTCAACGCGCTCACACGGTCGGGACAGTCGTTCAAAACGAACGAGGCGGCCGTCTCGTCGTCGAATCGGGCGATGGAAAAACTCGGCTACACGAACGCCGAGTCGGAGAAATCTCTCGCCCGTCTGGTGACCGGCACGGGGAATGTCGCGAAGTCGCAACGCGATCAGGCGGTCGCGGCGGATGTTGCTGCGGCGCGTGGACTTGACCTGACCGCAGCCACTGACCTTTTGGTGAAAGTCGAGTCGGGCAGGTATACGGCCCTCGGCCGGTTGGGTATCGCCACGAAAGACCAAGTGAAGGGATTCAAGAGCACGGCGGAGGCGGTCGCGTTCTTGGCCGACAAATATAAGGGTGCGGCCGCGGCCGCGGCCGACACGTTCGGCGGGAAGATGAAAGTGTTGGGTGCGACGGTCACGAACGTCGCGAAAGATATCGGCCTCGAGCTGATCCCAGTCATCGAAGGACTCGCTTCAGGGTTGGGTGGTGTCGTCCACTTCTTCGAAGATAATCAGGCGGCCGCGATCGCCCTGGGTGTCGCAGTCGGTGCGGTCTTGGTGCCGGCGATGGTCGCGTTTGTGGGCTTGAAAGTCGCGGCAGTGTTCTCGACGCTCGCGACGAACATCGGTGCAGGTATCGACTTCGCGTATGGTCTCGCCGCGGGCATGGTCGCGTTGGCGTCAGGTGAAGAAGCAGCCGCGATCGCGGCCGGCGAGTTCGCTGCTGCGAGTACCGCGGCCGCGGCCGGTGTCGCGGCCGGACCGTT
>JAYTXB010000828.1:0-2729 GCA_043743205.1 Schlesneria sp. | reverse complement strand
CCCGTTGAAAAACTGTAGGATGGCCTTCTAGGCCGTCGTTTTTCTGCGGGAAATCGGACGGGCAAGATGCCCATCCTACGTTTTTCAACGGGCTGCTAACGGCCTGCGGCTCGCCAGTGTCTCAACTTGGGCCGCGTGAGGTATGGACAGAGCTTTTTCAACGGATGGTCAGGCGAAAAGACATTCGCGAAGTCCGAGCAAGTCTACTCGCTGTTCGAGGCCAAAGATCGGTTGAAGCTCGTCACGCCCGACGCCCCTCACGACTTCCCGAAGCCGAACGCCAAGCCGCCTACGACTGGCTCGATGGCTTGTTGAAGTGAGGTAGTTGCCGGTCGTCCGTTAGATCAGGCTGTGCCTGACGCCGTAGAACTGGTTAGAGCCTTGTCCCATGAGTCAGCCACAGCCTGACCTACTCGACTGGCGGATCAAGCCGGGCCACCCCGCCGAGATCAAAACGCTATGAAGCCTATTTCGGAAAAAGTTCAATGATTGCAAACATCCTCAAACTGTGTGGTTGGCTGTTTTACACCCTCGTAGCCGCCGTTGTCTTCTTTGGAGTCTGCCTAGCAGATGCGAGTCGACTCTACTCAGGGGCACCCGGGTTTTACTGGACCGTGTGCGTGAGTGTTGGCTATTTGGGGCTGCTTGCCATGTCGTGCTTTCTCCTTGGCAAGCTATGCTTCATGCTGTCTCGGCGCTTTGCGAAGGAAGTCCGGTAGTTCAGGCTGTGCCTGACGCCGTAGAACTGGGTAGAGTCTTGTCTCATGAGTCAGGCACAGCCTGAACTACTCGACTGCCACATGCCCGAACGCCTTTTCCGTGAGGCGGTCGGGGCGGTAAGACAACGGAAGGAGTCTCGCGATGAAATGGCTTGGAACGAAAAACTTGGGCATGCTGTTGTTGGGCATCTGGCTCGTCCTCACAGGCTTGCTGCCATTCGTGCATATCACGTTTGCGAACATGGGCGCGATCTTGGCAGTGCTAGCGATCGCCGCCGGTAGTTTGATCTTGCTGGGTCGTTAAAGCTCATTGGTGCGTAAGCGAGAATCTTTGAGAAATGCGGGGACTTCAATGACACTCGGCGGGGTGGCCGGGGCTGGAGTCGCTTTGGACGAAGCCCCGGGGTTTCGCGAAACGCTCCAACCCCGGCCACCCGACCGTCACGAAACGGACTCGAATCTCGACGGGACGGATTGGAACTGCGACGGAATGGGCTGGAACTGTGACCGAGTCGGCTCACACCGCGACGGAACAGGCTGACACCGCCCACGAGTTGGCTGACATCGCGGCCATGTCGGCCGACACTGCGACCGTATGGGCTGACATGGCCGCCGTATGGACTGACATCGCGGCCAAATGGACTCAGATTGCGACGATATGAGTCAAGACGACGGCCGTGTCAGTCTGCCTGACGGCGAAGTGAGTCGGTTTTGCGGACGGGCGGACAGACGAAGTTGCGGCGCAACACACTTCGCGATAGCGTGTTGCGACCCATCGACTCGATCCTGTCTGTCTCACGCCGGGATCGGGCTGACAATTCCAAACTGATCCGCGTTCCCTGTCACTTTCCGAGGAGTCCCACGTCATGGCCAAGGTCAAGCTGTCGTTGCAAAACTTGTCGGTTCCGCAAAAGGTGCAGTTCCTGCGGCAGGTGGTCACGGCGATGACCGGGAACGCCAATTATGCCACTCCCTCGCCGACGCTGGCGTCGATCACCACCAAGACCGACGATCTGGAGACGAAGTTCAATGAGGCTCAAGCCGCCCGGCTGACGGCTCAGCAGAAGACATCGCTGCAAGACACGGCCGAACGAGACGCCGATGCCGCCGTCACTCAACTGGCTTCGTATGTCGAGAACACGTCGGCGGGAGACTCGGCGAAAATCCAAAGTGCGGGCATGGAAGTGCGAGCCACACCCGCACCGGTCGGGACGCTGCCCGCTCCCGCCGGAATCGTCGCCACGATCGGCGACCTCGACGGTGAGATCGACCTGGATTGGGATTCCGTGCGCGGAGCCACCAGCTACGTCATGCAGCGGAGCGTGGACCCGCCGACCGCGACCAGTTGGCAATCCGCAGGCGTGGTGACCAAGTCGAAGGGCACAATCACCGGCCTGACGAGCGGCACCAAATACTGGTTCCGAGTCGCCGCCGTCGGTGCCGCCGGTCAAGGTGCCTGGAGCAACCCGGCCAGTCGCGTCGTGCAATGACCGCCGGGTGTCACTGGCGTTCAGCGGGGTGGCACGCAGTGAGGCTTGGCGAAGGCGAGCGGCAAGAGTTCGCATACCCACCGTAGACCGGACGCCTACGTCCGGTCGGCTCGAAAAGACCGGACGTAGGCGTCCGGTCTACGGTAAATTCTTACCTGCCGCTTGGCGAAGGGCGTGACTTTGACCCGGCTCGACCACGGGGCATCGGACTCCGGTTTCGACCGTCGTACTCCCCGAAAAAGATGAGACACTGGCGAGCCGCAGGCCGTTAGGCTGCGGGTTCTTGATCGCCGCAGGAAACCCTTAACGTTTCAGTTGTGCCTGCGTGAGGGATAACCGCCCTTTAGAAAAGGAACCCGAAATGTGAGCGACGGACGATGGTGAAGAGAAACTTTCGAGAAGTCCGCTCCTCGCTCACGCTTTTAGAAGTTGCGCTATTCGAGGATTGAAGTTGTCTTCGCCCCAACGGGGCCTCGGAGATCAGCCCAGGGCCAGCGAACAACGTGAGCGCCGCCCTGGG
>JAYTXB010000827.1:0-2812 GCA_043743205.1 Schlesneria sp. | reverse complement strand
CGGCCACACATTGCGAGTCCGTCCGTCCGACTCACACCACGCGCCATAAGCCACGACGAGTCGGGCGAGCGGTGCGAACGCGAAGAGGCTGGCGATCTCAACCGAGGAGAACTCGTCAGGCTGGCTCTGCACGATCACAATCAAGTCGGGGATCGTGTTGCTGGGCGAGATGGCCTCCACCGCAGCAGCCAAATGGCAATGGTAACGCTGTACGGCGGGGCGGAGTGCGCGACCAAGCCACTCCACCAGCGGCTTGGCTTCCGCACGTTCCGTATGACCGATGATGAGAAGATTGAGGACGGTCATGGTGGGCAATGGGCACAACTGAATACTTCAGCGCACGTTGGCGGTTTCTTGTCCCCTCTCCCGCCCGTCTTCGGGGGGAGAGGGTTAGGGTGAGGGGGATTGGATTGCGGCGAGATCGAGCTTCCGTTGATGTTTTGGACTCGGATGGCGGTGTTCGTCGGTGGTTTAGTCTGTCGATTCATCGGCCCCCTCACCCTAACCCTCTCCCCCCAAAACGGGGGCGAGGGGACAAGAAACCGCCAACGTGCGCTGAAGTGCTAACAACCCAATACCAACTGGCAACTCACCACTCCCCTTTTCACATCAAGATGTCGCCGATCTTATGCAACGACTGTGCGAGCGGGCGGAGTTGATTGACGCGGCACGTTGTATGGTAGGGGCAATGACCGGTGCAATCTTCGTCCGCGTTCTCGACCAGGAACTTGCCGGAACGGAGGCCTTCGGCCAGTTTCGGGATCAAATCATTCAGGCTTTGTTCCAGCGAATCGACGACGGCGGAGTCGAGGCCGTCGAACGATTTGGTGTCGCGTTGATAGCCGCGTTTGAAGCCGGTCTCTTTCAGCGGCCAATAGCCCATCACGAACGGTTCGGCTGCGGGACCGGCGAGGCCGAGACGACGAACGGCGAGCGCGTACAGAGCGAGCTGGATCGCGCGGCCGGTTTGAAGTTCGGCCTCATTCGATTTGGGGGGCTTCCCGGTTTTGTAGTCGATCACGCTGAAGACCGTCTTGCCCCCCACGGTCCCCACGTCCACGCGGTCGATCCGACCACGGACTCGCACTGCACGGTCTTCATCGCCGAAGACGATCGGTGCGTGATGAACTTCGTCGGGCGTCAGTTCTGCGTCGGGCAGACTGCCGAACGGAATCTCGGGAGCTAGTGACGGTTGGAATCCATTCCACGCGGTACTCAGTTTGTCTTGGTAGGCAATCTGTTGTTGCGCGAAGGCGTCGCCCCACAGACCGAGCAGTTCGGTCTCGATCCGCGTCAGAGCGCGTTGCAGGTCGGTCTCGTGAAAGCGGGCTTCGAGCTGCTCGGTTGCCAATTCACGAAAACGTGCGGCGAGAGTCTCTGCATCTGAGTCCATCCCTTCGATCAGCAGTCTCGCCAAGACTTCGTGAATCAAGCTGCCGCGTGCGGCGTAGTCGGTTCCCTCTTCGGGAGTCGGGATCGGGTCGAGCTTCAACACCTTGCCGAGCCAGAACCGGAACGGACACGTCGCGTAACCTTCCAGCTCCGTCGCGCTGAACTGATGCTGCGCACCGAAGCGTTTGCGGAGCGACTCCAAATTCTGAGCGACCCGCAACCGACCTTCGTGGTTCGTGAAACCGCGCGTGTGGAACCGTTGCACGTTCACCTCGACCGCCGCGAGCAGGTTCGCACCGACCGACTGCCATTCGGGTTGAGCGAGCAGATGCGTAAAGAGTCCCGGTCGCGCGGCACGGGCTTCGGTCATCGCCACGAGTCGCAGGTCGGTCGCAGTGAGGGCACGCTCCACAGCGGGGATCGGATCGAGTTGCCCCTCTGGCGAGCCGGGTAGCGCGGCGGGCGTGAACAGCGTGCGGACGGCTGCGACGTACGGGCTGGCGAAGACCGTCTGGCCTTTGCGATTGATCGCCGGATAACTCAGTGTCAGTCGCGTCTGGGCCTTCGTGAGCAGGTTGTAGAACAGGAACATCTCGTCCTGTTGGTGTTGCTCGCGCAGACGAACGGCCAGGCCGCGCGCGGCGAGTTCGCGACGCTCAGCATCTCCAAACAAACAGTCGTCGGCCCCCTTCTGCGGGAAGCTGCTCTCGGACAACCCGACCACGAACAGGTGTGGCACGCTGAGATGTCGCGCTTGTTCGACATCCAACACACGCACGCAGCCACCCGCGTCAGCAGGACCGGGGATCGTCTCGCCGCTCAGCAGGTCACGCAGCTCGGCGGTGAACTCGGCGAGATCGAGCAGCGGCAGTTTGCGAGAGGGCTTGCTTGTGGGCGATGCAATCAGTTTTTCATCGGCCTCAGCAGCGGTGCGGACGATCCGTTGGAGCAAGTCCCAGTCACGAGCGCCGTTGTTGTTCTCACTCGCCGTGAATGCCGTTCCCGCGCTGACGCCGCGCGACCAACCGAGTTCCTCACCGAGCGTCGCCAGCACGTCGGCCCAACCGATCAGCGTGTGCTTGCGGCGCAGTCGTTCCGTGGTGCGAGAGAGTCGCGTGAGTAGCGGCTCGGCAAGCGAAGCCAGTGCCGCAACGGAGGACTCTACCACGGGGCGCTCGGTGTCTTCGTCTTCCTCTGTCAAAGTATCGGTGGCTTTGAGGAGGCCGGTCGAGACGCGCGACAACACGCGCAGCATCAGGTCTCGTTCCGCGTGCAACTTCAGTCGGCGCAATACTGCGGCGACCGCTCGGATCGCGCGGCCTTGTTGAAGTTCGGGCCACTGCGGTTGGAAGAGGTTGGAATCGAGGACCGACATCAGCCGCGCGAACGGCCAGTCTTCCTGTTCGAGCAGCAGCGTCGC
>JAYTXB010000826.1:0-6774 GCA_043743205.1 Schlesneria sp. | reverse complement strand
AGTATGGCCACCGTCGTCGTGGCCGGTTGAATTTGTCCTGCGGTTGCGGCTCGCCATTCCTCCGTTGTGCTCCAACCAAACGCCATACCCGACGGCAATAACACAAGCAGCGCGATCAAGAACCATGATCTGGCGAGCCAACGACTCATCGAATCCTCCTCAATCTCTCGACGCGTATGGCTCGGATTTTAATCCGCCAAGCGGACTCGCGTCCGCATACCGATCGCGGATCGAATCGACGGACTGCACGAACGCTTCGACGCGATCACGCTCGTTAGAGAAGTCACGCACCTGTTGTTCGAGGTCGGGGAAGAGTCCGTCTCCGACTTTCATCGCGGCCAGTTCTCGAGCCAGTTCGTTCACGTGGCGCTCCAGCCCGCGACGCAATCGCCCCGTGAACGACATCACCAACAACGCCGCCCACAGGACGAGGAACAGCGCGGCAGGGATGTAGAAGTTGGTGTCGAGGTACGGCAGGGGCGGCTGCGCGAGAAAGGTGTCGTAGAAGAAGTTGCGGCCGATGCGGTACAGCAGGAACAGCGGCAACTCCGCGAACATCACTTCGTAGGTCGCTCGCACCAGCCAGCGCGAGTTCCGTTTGGCCGATTGCAGAATGAGTTCATCAATGCGGCGAGTGGCATCGGTGAGAAACTCGTGCTGCACGTGGGTCGCGGCGTGACGGAGTGAATCGAGCGACGAGGCCGATGATGTGGGTCGGTCGAGCTTCGCGGCATGAGCGTGTCCCGCGATGACGAGCTGTGCCTCACGCAACTCCGCATCACTCAGGCCGAGCGACGAGAGACCTTCCAATCGACGATCGGCTTCGTGTTCCTGCTGCGACGAGGCGAGCCAGCGCGAGCCGTGGACGAGTCCGACCAATGCCATTTGCGCCGTCGTCCGCGCTCGCGTCAGTGCGAACGAGGCGAGCAGACTCGATTGGCTGTGCCACAATCGCAGCACCGATGCGAACGGACTATAGCCCCAAAGCTGAGTCACTTGGCCCAGCATCCGTTGCTCCCACAACCCACGACTGACCAGCAGTTCGTCGCGAAGGCGACTCGCCATGCGTTCGGTCGCACGATGTCGTTGATCGGACAAGGCGTGATCGAGTTTTTCGACAAGGGGAGCGTGTTTCGACAGCGACTCTTTCGCGTGTGCCAGCACCTCATGCACCAGCCCGAGCAGGTTGGCTCGACGGATGCGAACGCGCTGGGCGGTGGAGAGTTCCCGCTGCAACAGGTCGATCAATCGACCGAACTCACCCGTCGGCCGAATGCCCGATCGCTGCTCCTGCAACGCGCGTTTCGAGTCCACGAAGAACAGGTCGCTCACTTCAAACCGTCCGGTCAGTTGCTTCCGCCAATCGTCGCGAATGTCCACGTCGAGATCGGCATGAGACTGCACGAAGACGATCCGACATCCTTTCGCCGCTTCGAGCAACTCGACACTCACGCGGGCCGACCGGTATTTCTGCTGCGTGCTGACGTAAAGCAGCACATCACAATACGGCAGCAACCGATGCAGCCGCGCGAGGTTGCTCTCGGCCGTCTCGGCCTCGCTGGTGTCGGGATCGGGACAGTCGATCAGCACGATGTCACGCAGCAGCGCCGTGTCCTTCCGAATGACCAGCAATCCTTCGGTCGGCAGGTCGTAACCCGACAAGTCGGTCTGCGGATGAGCAATCACGATGGGGAGCGTGGTCGTGGGCCGTTGTCGCCCCGCTGTCGTAACTTCTTCACCGACGAGAGCGTTCATTAGCGAACTCTTGCCCACGCCCGTCCCGCCAAACGTGGCGACGACCAAGGGCGCTTCGACGCGTGCCCGCATCGGTTCGAGTCGTTCGAGTGTCCGTCGCGCGAGCAACATTTCACGCTGAACGCATTCCCACGACGAGGACTCATTCGACCACGCTGACAACCGCGTGATCAGGTCATCGACATGAGCCAGTAATTCGAGTTGAGCGAGTTCTGTAGTCATCTGCGTTCACCTCAAGTGCGATCCAAACAGTCGATCAGTTCGCGAACGGTCGCCTCAACATCGCGGAACGGAGCCGATGTCGGCACCCTGGCTCCTACCTGCAATTCATCGAGCAACTCGCCTAGCAGGTGTTCGCGCAACTTGCCGATCAGCCACGCTTCGCGCTCCGCCTTGAACTTGGTGTGAAGTTGCAGCAGCCATGCTTTGGCTTGTCCCAAGACTCCGCCCGCCGTTTCGACGACAGCTTCGCCCGCGACGGTCGTCGCTGCCGCGCCGGTCGTGTCGATGGCGACGTGCGTCAGCGTTTGTGTGGCCGCTTCGGTCAACAGATGCTCGGCTCCAATGCCGCCGCCCAAGGCGAGGAGCAACGTGAGAGCCGGTCGAAACACGGCGGCCGCTCGATCCGCATTGCGGAGCATCGCAAACAACTGCTCGCGATCCGTCTTGAGTACGGTCATCTCTTCATTGACGAGTCTCTGCACCAGCGCGACGAAGTCGAACTGCGAGTGATCTCGATGAAGTTTGGCCAAGACCGCTTCACACGAGGTCCCCGACAACAGCCGGTCCAGTCGCGACGTGAGTAATTCATTGCCCAAGGTCGTGACGACCTGCAATTGACCGTAGACCTGTTCGAGGACGCGGACAATCGCGTCCCACTCGTGCTGGCGGTACTCATCGAGCGGCGGAGGGGGCGCACCCCACACACGGTCTCGCACGAGCCGAACGCCCCCCGTCAGCCAGCGACCGAGATGCGCATAGAAGCCATGCACGCTGGCAGTCCAAGCCTCGCGATGAGTGTCCCACCACGACCACATCTCATCGACGAGCAACCGGTTCGGTGGAGCGGGCCAGTCTGCCTGTCGCACCATCGCACGTGAGGCAAACACGTCAGCGGCATCTCGAAACTGCCGACTCCGCAATGCCACTTCGCGCAGATACGATGGCACGCCCGCTTCGTCGTCAACCAACCGCACGAGCGACCCGCGCAACGTCCGCAGCTTGATCTCGGCAAAGCGAAGCTGCGAGAGAACGGCGGAGAGAGGCGAGGGTTGAGAGTTGAGGGTTGAAGGTTGAGTGTTGAGCGTTGAGGGCGAAGAAGTCTGCTTTGTCCCCTCACCCCCGTCTTCGGGGGAGAGGGTTAGGGTGAGGAGGGCCTCGGACAGTTGCGGGGCGAGGGGCGAGGGGTGAGAGCCAGAAGACGAAGACTGTTGCGAATGGACAGCGTCATCACCACTCAGCCCCCTCACCCTAGCCCTCTCCCCCGAAGACGGGGGCGAGGGGATGACTCCGGCCTGACGGTCGTCGTCTTCCTCGTGATTCCTGACTCCTGCCCTCTGTTTCCTGATTCCTGACTCCTGCCCCCAACTCCGCTCTTCAAACTTCAACGCGATCGCCTCCGCCGCCTTGCGATCATTCGGGGCGAGATAGACGTACTCCGGCTGCAACCCGGTTTCACCACAGAATGTGTTGAGCCAAATTGGCCAGTACGGTTCGTCGTCGGGAAGCTCGACTTGGTTGAAGACGATGATCGCCACTTTGTCTTCCGCTGCCGCCTTGCGAAAGAATTGTTTGACTGCCGCGTCGTTGTACTTCTGCTGCGTGAGAACCGCGACGAAGACATCCGCCGCTTGTCGCACTGCATCGGCCCGCTGCCAGTTGATCAGCGCGTCACTATCAACATCGGGCGTGTCGAGAATGACGAGGTTCTTCGGGACCGCTTCATGCGTCCGCCAGAAGAGGCAGTGCGTGTCGATGCTGAGCAGCGCCTCATTGCTGCTCGTCCAAGACCGCAGCTCGAACGCCGGAAACATCGCACGCAGATCGTGTTGCTCGGCAAACCCCGTCGGCACGAGACAGACAGGGTGCTTGGTCCCCGACGCCAGCGGACTGCTCGCGCTCGCGCGAAAACCCGCGATGTGGTTGAAGACGACGCTTTTGCCAATGTTCGTTCCGCCCACCACGGCCACGATCAAGTACGCTCCATCCGAAAGTTGAGGCACCAGTTTGCGCGTCAACAAATCAAACCAATCCCGCCCGACAAGCGGCTCCAACCGCAACGGCTGTGCGGTGAGTTCGAGTGCCGCTAGGGCTTGGCTCAACTGAGTCACCAGGTCGGCGAACGCGGGCAGCCCCGTTCCGATGGTGGCTTCGTCTAGGCGGTTGTCCGGAACGGCGAAGGTCATCCCTTCCGTAGGGTGGGCACTGCCCACCATCAACGACCGATTGTGGTGGGCCGTGCCCACCCTACAGGGATCCGGACAGACGCCTAGGGGTGATTCTCCCAGCACAACGGCAGGCGCATCGGTCAGAACATCAGTCACAAGAGCTTCTCCAACGGAGCGTTCATTCCAGCGTGAGCTGCCCCGCTCGAAAATTGATGGTGAGTTTGGTGTCTCGGAAAAAATCGAGGCCGATCACTCCGTCAAACTCAATCTCTTCGGGAAACTCCTGCGCGACGACGGTCATTCCGAGACGATGAACCCCGAGAGCACTCAACCGATTGAGTTGCACAAGTGATCGCCGTTGGACATCCGTCACAGAAACGATCTCGACGGATTCTTCCGAACGCGTGGGGTCATAACCGAGGTGGATTAGCGTCGTTCGAGAAATCACTGTCCGGTTCGAGCGGTGATTCATTTGTCAGACTTGGTCCGCAGCACAAGGTAGCCCTGTCGCTCCGCGACAGGTAGCGAGATCAACCAGACCGCGAGTTTGCGAACCGATGTCCCGAGACTCATCGCGCCATCCCCGCGCCCGCGCTGCCTGTCGCGGAGCGACAGGGCTACCTTGGTCAATCCGCTGCTGACAGTGATTTCTCGAACGAGCCTTAGCGTCTCGGTCCTCAGTGATGTCAGTGAGGCTCCGGTATCGAGCAGCAGCCGAAGTTGAGCACTGTCCGCAGGACCACTGGCAGATGCGCGAATGAAAATTGCGCCTTTGCGAGCATCGAAAGGAAAGGTCGTCATAGCATGTAGACCAAGTCGTTTCGCATTGGGCTGAGTTTGAGAACTGCGATGTGGTGCAGCCCGAGTTCCTTGGCTTTTCGATACAGCTCGGATCGGCTCGTCGAACATTCAACCACAACCCCCCCGAGCAACTGCTGGAGGTCATCGGTCTTCGGATCGTCGATCAAGACCCAATCGGGGGCGTAGCGTGCTTCGATCTCTTCGAGGGTCAGGTATTCAGTCATGAGCGGCTCCTTTGTGGCAGGCGTTGCTCGCCATCATTTCGGTGATGGTGAGGCGAGTCAACGTCTTGTCGTGAGATGTTCAGTCCATTAGGAACCGTCCAAGAATGACTCCGTGATTGGTCTCGTCGGCGGAGCGACGAGACTACAGTAGTCCCGTCGCTCCGCCGACGGGACGGGCTGTTCAAAACACGGCGTAGTTCTTGGACAGGTCCTTAGGCAATGTTCACGAACACCTTCAGAGCCTCTTTGTCCTCGACCAAGAGACGCATCATTTCGGCGTAGTTGTCGAGGCCCGCGACGGGGTTGGTGAGGATGCGTTGAGTCACTCCGGGGAACATCGCTTCGCCGTGCGAGAGAGCTTGCAGGCCGAGCTCAAAGTGGTGGCGATTGCCGTTCACGCTGGAGACGAGCAGCTTGTTGCCCAACACCCATTCGAGGTTGATCTTCGCGCCATCGACTTTTACTTCGTGCGAGCCGCCGGTGATGCTGGTCCAGATCAAGGCTCCGTTCAAACCGAGAACCTCCATCGAACGGAAACATTGTTCGGCATTGCCGGTCGCTTCAAAGATGATGTCTGGCTTGCCGACGCGCTTGGCCAATTCGTGCATCGTCTCTTGCTTCGTGCTGATGTACGTCGCGCCGTAGGCGGTGGCGATCTCCGACTTGCGATGCGGCCCCGGCTTGGTGGCGAGCGTGTAAACATCCAGCCCGCGCAGCTTGAGCATCATCGTCGCGAGCAACCCAATCTGACCGGCTCCCAACACGAAGGCTCGCTTGGGAGACCAGACTTGCAAGCGTTGTTGAGCCAAGTATGCCTGATCGATGGCCTTCGCACAGACGCTCGCGGGTTCGGACAGCACACCGAGATGCTGCAATTGCGGCGGGACTTTGACCATGTACTCGGCATCGTCAACGAAGCTCTCGGTCAGATAGCCGTGACAGAGATTGATGCCGCGTTCGTAGTAAGTCTCTTCGCTGGTGACATCGTTCCGGCCGATCTTGTCGTAGATTGAACCGCCCGGCCGACGAACCGTGCAGGAGACAAAATCACCAGGCTTCAGATTTGTGACCTTCGCCCCGACTTCAAGGACTTGCCCGAAGCTTTCGTGTCCGATGACCAAGTGATCGCCGCCGGGTGGAGCGTTGCCATAGAGCGCCTCGTTGATCTCACGGTCGGTCGCATCGACACCGATCTGCAACGTCTTCACGAGTACCGCTCGGCCTTCTGGGATCGTGCAGACATGCGGATGAGGCTGGTCGCTGAGCGTGGGCGGCGCAATGTCGCGCAGATGAACGCTATTGGGCTTTCCGGGGGTAACGGCTACGGCTTTCATGAGGGACCACTCGTCGAAGGGATGCGGAAATAGGAGCGCTGCTCACGCTTGAGCGAACGCGGGGGCGGAGTGTATCGGACAGCGTGGCGTCGTTCCACGAATGGTTACAGGTGTCACGACACCGCAGTGGGGCGAATCCGTCGATTGGAACGTCCGGCCTTCCGTTTGGTAAGCGCTCAATACGCGACGCGCTTCCTGTCGCGGAGCGACAGGGCTACCTTGCCGGAGTTCACCGAACCACCTTGGAATCCCGCACATGCTCATCGGAATATT
>JAYTXB010000825.1:0-4403 GCA_043743205.1 Schlesneria sp. | reverse complement strand
CAAAAAATCCACCTCCCCCCTCACACCAAACAAGGAATTCCAAAATGTCTTTTGAAATCCTCACTTGACCAAATTTTAGACCGTCGCTGACCCATTTGATCCGCTTGACCCATGCGATGACTTTGGTGGCCGAAAACGATCGACGGCCCCGTGCCTCCCTCGTGGCGACGGTCCGGCCAGAGGCCACGTGCGCGCTGGCGTGTCTGCAGACGTGTGTTTCTTTCCAGGAGAGTTCCCCATGATTCTCACCAGATTCCGTCGCGGAACATTCCGAACGGTCGTGTTCAAACTACTCGCTTGTCTCAGCGCGGCACCGGATCTGTTACAGGCTCAGGCTCCGATGACGCCGTCCGAATACGCATCATCGTTTGAGCAGCCGGTTCGGCGCGAAGTGGCTCGTGTCGGGAGCGCGATGGCGCGGGATGAGGTCGCTTTCATCGAATGGCCGGCCGAACTGGTCGGAGCCGCCAAGCTGACGGCAATCGACTTGAAGACCGGCCAGTTGAAGTGGACCTGTTCGGTGGAGCCAGCGAGCTATGCGACTTTGGCGATGGCCGGAGACTACATCCTGCGTCGTTCGTTTGCGAACAACGCGTACGTAGAACGGCTAATTCACAGGGCCACAGGTGAGTTGGATGTTCTATCTTTGGGAGACGGGCAGGCTGCTGTTCCCAAGGATCAGCGCGCGTGGTATCCCGGGGTGCATGTCCATGGCGACTGGCTGGTCACGGATCAGATTATCCGCCTCGAAGACAAGCATGTCGTTCGCGATCTGGACTTTTCATGGGAGTTTGCCGTGTCTCATCGCGGCAAGTTGTTCACGTACGGCTATCGTGATCGTCGCCCAACCGGTGAGCTTGTCCTTCGCCGAACCGATCTCGAAACGGGCCTAGATGAACTGGAAGTGCCCCGTACGGAACTCCTCGCCACCGATGCGGATCGGGGATTCGGGGGAATCGTCGCGGCAAGTGGCGATGTCGTAGCGATCTCGACTTCCTGGCAGTTAACTCCGAACGGCCCCATCGTTGGCGGCTGCCAGGCATACAATCTGGTCACACGCCGTGAAATCTGGCGTGCGGAGGTCAAGGGCCGGTACGGCGGCGCAGCGGTTCAATTCCACCATCTCGATGGTCTCGGTCTTCTGAATCCGATCGCGAACTGGAATCCATTGCGGCAGCGACCACTACTCATCGACTTGGCTACGGGCCGGATGGAACCCGATCCCGACTGGCGCGATCCCTATTCGCTACTGTCCTGGCACACCGGCGGACTCCCTATCGACTTCACCGCGCGTAACGAACATTACGCCGTTGCGCTGCTGGGCAAGACATCCCTGATTTGTGTCGATCTGGAAACGGGGCAGCTGGTTTGGAAGCACGATGTCGGAACCGATCGCGTCTGGCCGGCAATCACTTCGATGGGAGACCTCGGTGAGTACGTCATGGTTCCGCATTCCGACAGCGTGGAGGTGTTCGAGATCTCGACGGGGCAGCGACGTGTCATCACACCAGCCGACGTGGGACTGACTGCCATCGCGCAACCGCCGTTGCCAGCGGGAGTGAACACCCCTGGCGGGACTGGCCGCGCTGCCAACGCCAAGCATGATTGGTGGATCGACGGGCTGATTCAATCGCTGGTTGCGCTGCCATTGGTTGCCTGGGGCGTTTACCTTCTCATTCGTCGCCGATTTCCCAAGCGCCTGCCGACTGGAAACGATTCGCCGAAATGACGCTCAACTCCGCATTGGTTGGTGGCGTCGGCAAGCAGATCAAAGGGGTCGAATGTTCCTTGGCGCTCGCACGAGCGGAGAGGGCAACCCAGATTACTAATGGACTGGTTGTGGTCCTTGGCGCGACGTGCAGTTCGGCGAGTGGCCGCGACTTCGCAGTGAGTGCCCGCGTCGAACATCTGGGAATCACGCTGCGGCTGCTGCCTTCAACTCACCGAAGCTGAACTTGCCCAAGCTGAACTTGCCCAAGCTGAACTTGCCCAAGCTGAACTTGATCGGGCGGCTCCGGAAGTTCATCAAGAGTTGAAATAGGCCACGTTCTGACGAAACGTGGCTACTCCCCAAAGTCATCAATGATCGTCGCGCCAGGGATCGTCGATCAGGAGTCCTACTTACCTTTGACCTGCGTGATGTAGATCAGGTATGCCAGCGGCGCGCCGATGAGGATGCCTGAGAAAGGAACCATCTCGGGTAGGCTGATCTTCTTGTAAATGAAGTCGTACAGGACGAAGGTGTCGAGCAGTACGAACCCGATGATGGCCCAGCAGACACCTAGGATGCCGAGCTGTTTTTTCTGGGCCTTCTCTTCGTCGGTGAGCACGGCCTTGGGCTTGTTCGATTTGGCAGATGAAGTCGATTTGCTTCCCTTCGCCGGCTCAGCCGTTTCCTTGCGCATTCCGGCGGCGTAGTACTTGGCAATTCCCTGATTGATAGCCAGCGGTGTGGCCAGCACCGGGCGAATCGGCAGATTGAACCTCAGTCGAATCTCATCTTCGAGTTCCGAGTCCGGTTCTTCCGAACACGCGATCAACACGCCCCCATTGTCAATGAAGAGCGGCAGGCACGTATGCCGGCGCACCAGCGTGCGCGGCACCTGATCGAGGATCGAGTCGTCTGGCAACATATCAGCCAGATCGACGAACGGCCTGCCAATCTCTTGGGCCAACGCCCGCGCGGCAACATCCGGTTCAACGAGCTTCAGTTGGACGAGCGTGTCGCGCACCGATAACCCCGTCCGCTCGGCGTGCGACTTAACTTCTTTCACTTGGTCGGACGAGAGCACTCCCTGATCCTGCAAGTACGAAGTCAACGGACGCCGACCGGTCGTCGCATCGCGGTCGTCGATGACACGACCCTGGCTGCGATCGTAGTCGAGCTTCGACTCGGAGTCGGTCAGACAGAGCATTGCCTTGGCCAACTCGTTGAGCAGGGTCTGCGACTCATTCGAGTACTGGCCGGTCGCATACTTGCGGACGTGGCCATTCAGCTTCTTATAGTTCTTGCGAACCTTGTCGGGATCGTCCTCGAACTGCGGCAGTCGCAGCAGTTGATAATGATCGGGCGGTCGCGGGCCTGCGGGGATTCCGAGCCATTCCTTGTAGACATCAATCGCCAACGGAGAAGCCTCCTGATTGCGTGGTGTGGAGCCAAGCAAGATCGGCACGGGACGCCCGTAGCGAAACGAGAACAGGCTGAACCACGAATCTCACGAATCACTACGATTCAAAATCAAGAAAGAGAGCAACGCTTGAGAAGACTTTTCGGCGGCCGTTTCGGCGCGGTTAGGAGACCCGCGCCGAACTGGCCAGCGTGTCGAACTCAACGGACTCATTCGACCTGGTAGTTCTTGGCCAGTTCCTCGAAGTCGCCGATCCCCTGCTCCGACAGACCCGAGTCGCGGACGATCTCAGTTGTTGAAACGCGATTACTGGCCAGTTCTTTCGCAGCGGCGTGAATGCGTCCGTTCGAGTCGTAGCTGTAGGTGATTTCGACCGGTGATCCGGCAGGGAGATTGGCGGGAAGATCCAAGATGCGGAAGTCACCGATCTGTGTGCAGGCGTCCGGATCAGTGGCGTCACCCTCCAAGATGTAAACGTGGATCGACTTTTGGTTGGCCGAGTTCGTCACAAACCGCTGGCTCACGTTGAACGGAATCTGTGAGTTCTTCGGGATCATGATGTGGTTAATCTTCTTGGTCTTGTCCGTCGGACTCGACACTTTGACTCCCAACGAGTGGGAGTTGACATCGCTGGTCTTCACCGACCGCAACCGATTCGTAACGAGGGCGCTCAGTCCTGCGACTCCTCGGTTCTCACGGGCTTCCAAGATGGCTGCGTGAATCGCCGCCCCTTGTGCAACAGCCTCTTCGGGACGCAGCAGTCCTAGGTCGCGGAGCGGCTGACGATGGCAGACTTCGGCCAGCATGATTTCCACGGCGGGCATGTAGGTTGAGCCTCCGACGAGGACCACTTCTTGCAGCGTCCCCGTCTCGACACCCGCCTGTTGCAGCACCAGTTCGGTCGTGTCGCGCGTCCGTTGCAACAAGTCCGATGTCATCCGCTCAAAGTCCTTGCGAGTAAATTGCAGCGACAGCGTCTTGCCTCGGAAGTAGACGGTCAGCGGAACTTGGGACTTTGTACTCAGTGCTCGTTTGGCGTCTTCGCAGTTGGCACTGAAGTCGCGCATCGCCTCTGCGTCTTGGCGCGGGTCTTCTGAAAACTTGCGTGCGAACTGTTCGGCCACGTGATCGGTGATCCGCTTCGTCCAGTCGATACCACCCAGCATCACGTCACCGTCGGTCGCGAGGACGCGGAACTGTGTCGGCGTGTAGCGGACGACGGTCACGTCGAACGTGCCGCCGCCGAGATCGTAAACTAGGATCGTCTTGGCTTCC
>JAYTXB010000824.1:0-5783 GCA_043743205.1 Schlesneria sp. | reverse complement strand
TCGACGATGTCCTTGAGCTTGATGCGGATGATGTCCCACGCCACGTCTTCACCGGTTTCGGTCTTAGTCCCGCCGCCGAAGAAGCGTTTGAGTGGGTAGAGACCGCGCGGCGTCTGAATCCACTTGTCATCGACGGCGCGCGAGACCGTGGTGACGTGAACCTTCACGACATCAGCGATCTCTTGCATCTTCAGCGGTGTGATCGCTTCGGGACCGTTTTCGAGAAACCCGTTCTGCCGATCAACGATTGCTTGAGCGACACGCTTCACCGTGCTGTGTCGCTGTTCGATGCTTTCGATCAGCCATTTGGCCGAGTCGATCTTCTTCTTGATGTACTCTTTTGTCTTGGCATCGACTCCGTTACGCAGCATTTCTTGATACCGCTTGCTGATCCTCAAGCGCGGCGTGTACTCGTCTTCCAAGCGGACAATCCACGCGCCAACGGCATTCAGTTCGACGAACACATCGGGCTTGACGGCTTGAGCGGGGCGAGCTTCAAAACCTTTGCCTGGGTGTGGATTCAGCCGCTTGAGTTCTTCGTGAGCCTCCTTGATGAGCGGGATCGAATACCCCGTCTTCCGCTCAATCAGGGGCAGACGATTCTGGGCGAGGTCTTCTAGGTGCGACGTGATCAACGTCACCACGACATCGCGGTGAGGCATGTCCTCTGTCACTTGTAATAGGAGGCACTCACGGAAATCTTTCGCGGCGCAACCGATCGGGTCGAGCCGCTGGATCAGACGCAACGCCGCCTGAGCGTCCATCTCAGAAATCTGCCTGCCGTAATACTGCATCAGTTCTGGAAGCGGGCACGGTAGCCGACTGTCCGGGGCGAGGTTCTGGATCACGAACTCACCAAAGTCGCGGACTTCACGCGGCACGCTGTAGAAGCCGAATTGGTCGAGCAGGTACTCGTGCAACGACTGCGGTCGCTCGGTGATGCTGGAGATCAGATCGTTCTGTCGATCAGAGTCGTCTTCCATTCGATTCGATGACGGCTTGCTGCCGGACGTGTAATTGTCTTCAGGCCAGTCCTGCGACATTTCCAGCAGTCGCTCGAAGTCGGCTTCATTGTTGTGCTCGGAGTCCACTTGCAACGTCTGTTCGCCGAGGCTCTTTTCAGCGGCGGACTCTTTCGCTTCCTCGCGATTGTGCTGAGTTTCTGGAGCGTCTGGATCGGCCTGTCGCAGGATGAGGCAGACGTTCTCGGCCAACTCTTGCTCGATGCGCTCCTCCAACTCCATGACCGGCAGTTGGAGAATCTCCATCGACTGAATCATGCGTGGAGCCAGCTTCATTTGCTGGCTCATCCGCATCTGTTGAGAAAAGTTCATCTGCATGATGTATTGCCGCGATCCGCCGCCGCAGGGCGTTGGGGTCGATTCATAAATCGGACACTCGGTCAGTCAATCAGTTGTGGATTCAATTCAAAAAGTTTGCCGCCCACGCAGGGCATCGGCCAGCATCTCGCGATTGGCGAACTCTAGCACACTTCCCGACGCGATCCCGCGAGCCAGCCGTGTGATTCTCACATTGTCGTTCGCCAGCAGATTGGAAATGTAGAGCGCAGTGCCATCTCCCTCCAAGGTCGGATTTGTTGCCATCACAATTTCTCGGACGCCTTGTGCACGGACTCGGCGGACGAGTGCGTCGATATTCAGGTCGTCAGGCCCTACTCCGTTCAGCGGAGAGATACGTCCCCCCAAAACGTGGTACAGCCCCTGAAAAATGCCGGCCGCTTCGAGGGCCAACAAGTCGCGAGGCTGTTCCACAACGCAGACGGACTGCGCTTCGCGACGTGAGTCTCGACAGATGTCGCATCGTTCCTGTTCGGTAAGATTGAAGCAGACGGAACACGGGCGGACACGCGTCTTCACCACGCGAATGGCATCGGCGAGTAAGTTCGCTTCCTCAGCGGGGCAGGCGAGTAAATGGTTTGCGAGTCGCTCGGCCGACTTGCGACCGATCCCCGGCAGTGTTGCCAGCCGGTCAATCAAGTTACCGACCGCGCTGCCGAACGGGTGACGAGTCGTCTCCTCCTCAAAACGTGGCATCCCTTGATGTTCCTTCCTTGTGACGTATACGGGGTCAACAGCCGTGTTGCTCGATTTCTGCGTGGTATTCGATGTCTGGCGTTCTGTCAGCTTGGTCTCAAACCCATTCCGGCCAGCGTGTCACTCAAGCCGGGGACGTTGATTCCGCCGGTCAGTTGCTGCATCTCGTTCATCTGTGTTTCGCGAATCTGTTGCAGAGCTTGGTTCGTTGCGGAGCAGACTAGTTCACCGAGGAGTTTGTGGTCGCCCGACTGGATCAGCGCCGGATCAATCAGACAACTCAAGACCTGCATCTGACCGTTCACTTCGACCATCACCATCCCGCCACCCGCTTGGCCTTCGGCACGCAAGTCTGCTAGACGTTCCTGCATCTCCTGCACCTTGCCGTTCATGCCCTGAGCCTGCTTCATCATGGAGGCAATGGCCGACAATTCTTTGAACATGCTCGTTACTCCTCCTGCGGGGGTTCGCCTTCGCGACCATCAGCCGCTTCTGCGGCTAGCGGTTGAACCCGCCAGCCTTTGACTCCAAACAACGTCATGACCGACTGGACATACGGATCTTCGGTAGCCTCGACGAAACCATTTCGTCCCTTGCTCGCCCCTGCATCGCTTCCCGTTTTTGGGCGAGTTGCCTCAGGTTTTGATGGGGTAGCCGCCGGACTTCCCGCAGTTGCAGCCACCGTCTTGAATCGAACGACCGTCGGTTGACCCACTAGTTCCGAGACGACCCGCCCGAGTTGGCCGAGTACCTCGGGACGATCACAGGCCTTACGGTCAAGATCATAGTTCGCGGGAAACGAAAACTCCAAGATGTTTGGCTCGGCGATTGCTGTCGTGGCGACTCTGCGCAGGTATGTGCCGGTCATGTCGGTCATTCGGGCGATGACTGCTTCGTGCAACTCTTTCTCACAACCCGGTTTCCACTCGATGAGCAGTGCGACAGGAGCCAGCAACGACCGCGACTCCGGAGTTGACTCGTGGGTGGACACTTCGCCCGGCTCGACAAGCAGGCTTAACAGAGGAATGGGCTGAGCCTGTGGTGCCGGTGGAGGCAACAACACTACGAGCGACGGTCCACTCACGTCGGCTGAGTCATTTTTTTTTTTTTCCGGGCCAACTGTTGAACTCGGGCCGCTGACTGATTCAGGTCCGTGAACTCTCTCGCGGATCGGTGATGGTGGCTCGGTGGAACGGGCCGGTGCTGCCAAACGCGCGGGAGCTGCTCCGGCAAGTGTCCCGCTGCCAGTGATTGCCACGGATTGCCCCGCCTTCAACGCCGCGATCAGGTGGTCGAGCTGATCGAGATCGTCCAGCATTGAAACGCGCACGAGGGCCAGTTCTGCCAAGGCTCGCCCATAGGTGACACGCTGCATCCGGGCTTTCGTCTCCGCCAAAATCTGCATTGCCGCAACGATCGTCTGTAGCCCCCAACGGCCCGCTTGATCCTGCAACTTCCCCCGTTGATCGGTCCCGACGCTGAGCAACGCCGCCTCGTTGGCTCCGCACGCCGTCACCATCAGATCGCGACAGTAGCCGATCAGTTGATCAGTGATCGCTTCCAACTGAACGCCCTCGCGCAGCGCGGCGTCCAGCAGGTCCAAAGCGGTGGAGCGATCACGTGCGATGAGCGATTCGACCAAGTCCATCAAGCGATCATCGGGAGCCGTTCCCAACAGACGATGCACGTCGGCATCCGTGATTCGCTTCGACCCAAATGCGAGAAGCTGATCGAACAGCGACTGGCTGTCACGCATCGAACCGGCCGCACGTCGCGCGACCAACTCCACGGCGGCCGCATCGACTTCAAAGCCTTCGGACAAAGCCAATTGGCTTAGACGCAGCGAGATATTGTCGATCGAGATTGTGCCAAAATCGAACCGCTGGCACCGTGAGAGGATTGTATCGGGAACCTTGTTCGGTTCAGTCGTACAGAACACGAACTTCACGAGCGGTGGCGGCTCTTCCAACGTCTTCAGGAGCGCGTTGAACGCCTCCTTCGTCAGCATGTGAACTTCGTCAATGATGTAGACTTTGTACTGCGACCGCATCGACTTCACGCCGACGTTGGCTCGCAGCGACCGGATGTCGTCGATGCCTCGGTTGGAGGCTCCGTCGATCTCAGAAACATCGACATCGTTCCCCGCCGAAATCCCCAGACACTGCTCGCACTGGTTGCACGGCACACCATCAGTGACGTTCGGGCAGTTCAAGGCCTTGGCGAAGATGCGGGCCATCGAAGTCTTGCCGACGCCGCGGGCTCCCGTGAAGAGGTAGGCGTG
The DNA here is from genome assembly GCA_043743205.1 of Schlesneria sp. Lineage (GTDB taxonomy): Bacteria > Planctomycetota > Planctomycetia > Planctomycetales > Planctomycetaceae > Schlesneria. The sequence continues at coordinate 1,448 of JAYTXB010000824.1, read as the reverse complement.
AGCGACACGCCCTTCGTGAATCGCGTTCCGCAACGTCTGGGAAATCCGATCCTGCCCGACGACCTCGGTGAAGGTCTGCGGTCTAGCCCGTCGAGCCAGCACGGTGTACTGAGCGTCCATCATTGCCGCCTTGTTGCCTGTTCACGCGTGAGGGAACCCGTTCGTCCGATATGAAAACAGGCTGGCTGCCCCGAAGTGCAACCAGCCTGTTCATGAGTCGCGACCAGTTTTTCACTTGCCCACGAAACGGAAAGCCACCCCTTCCACACCCGAAATCCGCTGCTTAGGGCTGCTCCGGTTAAGGCCTGACCCGGTTCACACGACCCCGCCGCAGAAGGGGCAGCTTTTCATCCCTTGAGCAAGTCGCGGCCAGTATGGGTTTCGACTGGCAGAAGTCAAGCGACGCATCGAGCTCCGAAAGCAAGGAACGGCTCGCCTCAATCACAATGCCTGACGCAGCTAACCTAAGAACGGCGCGCAATCACGTCCCGAAATCAGGATTGCTCCACGCTCAGATCGTATCGCCTGTCGCCCCTCACTTTTTTTGGGGGGCGTGGTTAACAGCTTCCTCCTGAGGACATCGAATTCGGAGTCTATCGGTCGCGATTTGGACGGAACCTGCATGACGTTCTCGAAGGACCCCTAATCGCCCGCTATGGTTTCGGGATCGCGCACCGTCAAACTCACCGCGACCGGATCACGACGAACGCGCGGTCGAGTCTGCCGGACAGGCTCGACCGGCTCGATCTGCTTACGAGTTCGATGGGGACGGGTCGGGAGACTCGATACCACCTGTCTTGCCTGTCGAAACAAGTGGTCGGTGGCAGGACGTCGCCTCGTTTCGATTCAGGCTTCGACATAGACAAGGATGTCATCACGATGCGGCTGGCCACACTCTTGGCTCTGCTGGCGTGGACGCTGATCGCGCCCGGTTGTCGCGCGACGGCAACGGCTCGGCGCGATCAGCCGCTGGCTGACGCACAACCCGCGCTGGCGTCGATCACGGTGGGTGACGAAGGCTTCTCTCGGCTCGGGAACTCGAAAAGATCGGCCACTTCCGCCGACGAGGATTCGACGGCAGGAGCAATCCGTCAGGTGGCCGATCAGTACGAGACGGCCGCGCCCACTCAGTCTCTCGTGAATTTAGAGGCGACTCCAAGTTCAATCGAGTTTTCAGTTCGACAGGCTGTTGAGACTTCGCTCATGCAGAACCCGGACCTGGTCGCGTTGCGGCAGGCCGAGGGAGTCGGTGCGGCGGCGTTGGGAGTGGCCGAGACCTACCCGTTCAATCCGTGGGTGCAGGTGCAGGCGACGCCGTATCAGGATGCTCGCGTCGGTACTCCGACAACGACGGCCCACTATGTCCTCGTGATGCAGCAGATTCAACTGGCTCATCAACAGCGGCATCGCGAAGAGGCGGCGGGGGCCGTCCTGAACGGTGTCCGTTG
>JAYTXB010000823.1:0-2891 GCA_043743205.1 Schlesneria sp. | reverse complement strand
CCCCTCCGCTAAGTACCTAAACCCAAGCTTACCGGAGCAGGGCAAAAAGCCATGAGCAGATTCATAGTTATGAGTCGCGATGCCGATCTGCTTCAGATTTGAGAGGCATTGCATCCGACGTGCTGACTCGCGGGCGGCCATGACTGCCGCCCCGAGCATCGACATCAGGAGTGCTGCGATGGCCACGCACGCCAGCAGCTCAAGAAGAGTAAAACCGCTGCGATAATGCCGATCTTTTTCCTCGAACGTGTCTACGCCCGCAGTACGACATCGTCGTTTCATTCCAGCACTCTTGATTCCTAGGGTCTGCTTTGCCAAAACCAAACGACCGATCAAGTGAGGAGGCTTTGCCTCTTGTTTATTAATATTCAATCATACTGACATTCCACCATCCCGTTCCCGCCCACATAAGAGCGTCGCGGGTGTTCCCTTCCACAAACATCGTGCCTGGCTGCGGCATGAAAAATTGTTCATGGCGACAACTGATTGACATTAACGATGGCAACACCATCGTCGTCGGGGGGGCGACTTGCGTCAATTCGGCGGGTGGAACGGTTCGCACGGCGGGGCCCATGGACATATCTCCCCACCACCCTGTCACCATGCTTCTTTCCCAAACTTGACCTTCAGTAGTGAGGGTCATTGGATACCAATTGTAATTGAACGCCGCATCCGTGCGATCAGTCCAGCACGCCAAGCACGCGACCAGCACCGCTGCTGCAATCCAGAGACCATACCGATTTTGACCAAGAACGCGACTCGTCATGACATCTCCTCCGTAGGGATTCTCCGAACAATGACGGCCTCAAACTCCGTCAACTCGCTACGACACACAGCAAGCGGGAGGAAGTTTGCCTGTATCGCGAATCGGTGTCAACGAGGATGACGGTTGTACGGACACGAATCATTGAGCCGGTGGTCGCGGTGAGTTGGGATTGGGCGAACGGGATGAAATGAGCGGTCGATCTACGTCTACGGGATGGCCAAATTTGTGTGAGGTTTCCGATGGCGAAATCACTGTGGCTGATGTGATCCGGGCGAGGCAAATCTCAGCAAGATCAATCCAACACTCGCACAGAGCCAGTCTCGCCGTGGAGAGACTCGTCTAGCGGCGGCGGCGCGCTCAACAACGGAGGTGCGTCAGGGGACCGGGGCTTGTCTGGCGATTTCACAGCACATCATCATCACCGAAGGCCAATCGGCAAAACCAAGTGCCGCAAACGAAGTGAGGGCCGTCTTCGAATTTAGATCAATTCAGCCCTGAAGGGACGCAAGCTCAAGCAAGCGGTTGAGGGATCGTCAAGATGAGTTTCGCCCCGTTGGGGCTGACGGTATCTGTTTGCTGCTCCCTCCCAGGGCGTTGCCCGGGGCTATCGAATCCGTCCCCGTTGGGGCCAAGAGAATTCGACGCATCGCCCACGACTCAGTACTCGCCGAGCAATTCGCCGCCATCCACCGTTGCCAGCTTCTTCAACACGGCGGGATCGGTCTTCGCGGAGAGGAACCTCGCCGCGCCATCGGCCATCAGGACTTGAGTCCCTCTCGCATGGTACGACGACAACCAGCCCGCCGAATGTCCCGTCGCGTACCCTTTCAGATTAATGCCGGTCGGTTGGAAACTGACATCCACATCGCGTGGCTCGGTCCAGACAATCTGAGCGCCGCAGGCTTCGACAACGAGCAGCGTGTTGCTCGTCCCATCGGTGATGTCCGCGATCTTCGCCCCTTTCGGATTTGCACCTATGGTCTTTGGCCCGGTCGGCATCGAGTACGCGGTGAACCAGCGGCCTTGGGTGTCTTGCGGCGAGACGTTGGATGGGCAGCGGTACGGACCCATCTCCATGCGGGCAATCGCGTCATTTGGAATTTGGTCCCAAGCCACGCGACGGTTGTATGTCGCGTGCAATTGCGACTGATCCATGTATGGCAGGATCGAGACTCGCCACGAAACAGGTGGTTTTCCGGCAGTCGGCGCGGGCAAGACTGAGTACGCGTCGTGATAGTTGTGCAGGGCGAGTCCAATCTGCTTCAGTTGGTTCTTGCATTGAGTTCGCCTCGAAGATTCGCCATGTCCGCCAAGGGTTGGCATGAACAGCCACGCCAGACTGAAGCCATAGACGAGCGGGATCGCGACAAACGGCCCCCACCGCTGTTCCTCATAGACCTTGATGAAGCTCAGCGTTGCTCCTGCGATCGCTACCGAGAGCGACGCGGCACCGAGCGGCATCAGCCATTCATTGGCAATCCACGGTCGGTGCGAGGTTCCGTAACCCACCAGTTCGAGTCCAACGACAGCCACTCCGTACCACCAGACCGCATCCGTCGCCCGCACGTCTTTCCGCCGACGGACTCGCCCCACCAACCAGTAAAGCGCCAGAAGATTCCAGCCCAAGCACAACCATCGCGCCGTCAGCAACTCGAAATATTCGGGTGGCCGCGGAGGAAAAGGAAACTCCATGACGGACTCCTCAATACACCCAATGACCAACTCCATAATCCCCGACCTCTTCGCCCCCATCCACCGTCGCCAACTTCAGCAGCAGAGCGGGATCGATCTGCGCGGAGAGGAACCTCGCCGAGCCATCGGCCAGCAGGACTGCGCTGTCGGCAGGGCGGCGGAGAGCTCGATGAAGTGAAACCTCACGTCCCACGCAGCCCAGCGCGGCATACGCCTCGACCGGCCACCCCTGAGCGGCCGAATGAGCCAGCGCCGCCGACTGCATCCACTTCAGATACGAAATGTTGTTCGCATGCCCCAACCCGTCGAGATCATGCTCGACCACCGTGTGAGTCCATTCCAAGATCGCGGGCATGAACAGTGTTCCATCAAGTGATCTTGGCGAGCCGCGTGCCGTGAGGCCGCGGGTCAGATCAACCAACCCGCGGCCTCA
>JAYTXB010000822.1:0-5799 GCA_043743205.1 Schlesneria sp. | reverse complement strand
CCGTGAGGCCCCGGGTTCTTCGCTTAGACGTCCGGGGCCTCACGGCACCCGGCTCACCAAACTCCGACAGTTATTTCTGCGCCAGTCCTCAGCGAAGAGAGACCTGCAATGTGGCAGCTGTCGTGGAACGTCGAATCCGCCGAGTTAGAAGCCAGCCAAGCTGGCTGGTTCCAGAAGAAACGCGTCTCGGAACCGTTGGTTCTGCATTCTCGCAATGCAGCCAAAAAAAGGAGTAGTCGGCTGAGAGCACAGGCGCTCACCCGGCTACGGCCATCAGACCGTCTCCAGCTGCACCCCCAGCCGAACTACCCTTGGTGGACCAGACCGCTCGCCCGCGATATGTCTCTGCGATTGCCTCCGTCCGGCGATCACGTCGAAGTCATTTCGACGGAGTGACAACATCGCAACCTCCATGCCGAGTACCGTCACATTTTGGCCACGACAACGATCGTCGCGGTTTCGTCACCACACGGCTCAGCGCCCTTCGGTAGTCCACAAGGCATCGAGCTGCCAGCCGCTTAGGCATTGAGCAGGGCTGAGTACGGCGCGGGCGAATCGACGGACTGCGTTCCTGCAACGAGGTTGCTAGACTCGCGCCGCACGGCGTGTGTTTTGCGGGCAGATCACCTCTCAACGGACATCCGCCACTGCCTGTGTGAGTGTTCTGCCAGCCTCCTCTGAGACGGTTCCTTGCGCGATGTCTGACTCTTCTGGCTCCCCTCGCGAACTCATTCTGCTCGGGACTGGCACCAGCCACGGCGTACCGATCATCGGCTGTCATTGCGCCGTCTGTGAATCGACCGACCCACGCAACAACCGCACGCGCACCGGTGTCGCCGTACAGACGCCTCAGGGGACGTTCCTCATCGACACCTCGCCCGAGTTGCGGATCCAACTGTTGCGAGAACGAATCGACTTGGTTCACGCGGTGATCTACACACACAGTCACGCGGACCACTTGTTCGGTCTCGATGATCTTCGCCTATTCGGCTACCGACTGAAGCACGCCGTACCGCTCTATTGCGAAGAGATCGTCGAGCAACAGATTCGCGCGGCCTATGCCTACGCGTTCGGTCCGATTGACCCTGAACTGCATTACGGTGCCGTGCCGCAGCTTGAACTGCGGCGGATTGGACTCGAACCGTTTGAATTGCTCGGTGAGCAAGTTCAGCCAATCCGGTTGATGCACGGCAAACTACCGGTACTCGGCTTCCGCATCGGTAACGTCGCCTTCTGCACGGATGTGAGCTTCATCCCGGAGGAGAGCTGGCCGCTGCTCGAAGGCTTGGACGTGCTAATTTTAGATGCCCTGCGCGACGAACCACACGCCACGCACTTCGGCATCCCACAAGCTCTGGAGGTCGTCGATCGCGTCCGTCCAAAGCAGACTTACCTCACGCACGTCTCCCACTATCTCGAATACACCGAGACCAACGCGCGGCTGCCAGCAGGAGTGCAACTCTCCCACGACGGATTGAAAATTCCGTACTGACGGACGGCTAGAAAAAAGCCGGGCCAGCACTTGGCTGGCCCGGCTTCAATACCCATCAGAAACGTGAGCGACGGACGCGTTTCATCCCTGTTGCTCAAGCTGGCGGCGACGGCCCAATGGCCTGTTTGACGCCATTCCTGATCCAGCCGTAATCGGCTCACAACGGACTATTTGGCGGTGAGTGTGGCGGCGGGAATCTTGACGGGTTTGAGATCATTGTCGCCCGCCTTGACCGTCACCTTGTAAGCTTTGTCGAGGTAGCCGACCTTTTCCTGCCAGACAGTGAAGACGTGTTCGCCGACGGGCAGATCCTTGATTTCGAACGTCCCGTCCGCTTTCGTAACGGCGGCATAAGGATGGTCGAGGATCACCCAGTAAGCCTGCATCCACGGGTGAATGTCGCAGCCGACCTTCGACGGCAGTCGCTCGACCACGTTCACCGAAGGGACCGCGACACCCGTGCGATCGTTGGGCGAGACCACAAAGTTTTCCTGCTTGTTCTTCAGTGGATAAGTGTGGGTGTTGTGAGCCACCGCGTCGCCCGAGAGGACTCGCACCTGTTGGTCGTTGCGAACCAACAGAACGTGCGGCAGGAATTGGCAGCCCTTCTGGTCGAAGACGACTTCCGCCGCTTTGCTCTTCACCAATTCAGGATGAACAGTGGCCGGCTTCTTTTGCAGATAGACCACGACGTTGGCGATCCCACCCTTGGCATCTACGACAAGCGACTCATCGGGGACATCTTGAGCCGCACAGACGGCGGAGTCCTTGGCAGACGCATCGCCCTTCGTCACGAGTAACTTGAGCGGGGTGACGACACCGTCAGTCACAACCTGCCCCTTGATCGAACCCCAATCCCCCTTGGCCGGAGTTTGAGCGACAGCCACCGCTGCGAGTGATGCGACGGGAACCGTCGTCACCGCGACCACGGGAGACGCGGCTTGGACGGGAGTCGCGATGCTCGCACTGCCACAACCGACCGCAGACAAACAGACCACCGCAGCCGAAAAAGTGGCCAAGCCAACCGAGCTTGTTGACAAATTCCAAGCTGAGAAATTCAAAAGCCTGTGCATCGTGATTCACCTTGTGAAAGAGTTGTCTGGCGGGAGGGGCCGCACTGGCCGAAGCTAATCTGTGGTGGGAGGAGCCTCAAGCTCCCATGGGAACGCTGACGCATTATGGTCATCGACTAACGAACGACAAGCTCCGCTTGAAATTCGTCCACGTCGGGCGACTTCCAAGGAACCGATCACGCCGAGAGAACGGACAGGACAGCGTTCAAGCGTTCATTGGTGGTCATAGTCGCGAAGCGACGCCAGCAAATAGCCGTGGGTGACAACCCACGGTACTGAAAGCGATTGAGAAATTGAGCCGCGAAGCGGCGGCAGAGAATTCGGGCGAGCGGCCACACTTTCTACCGCGGCTTCGCGGCTCTCTGTCATCACGGTACTCCGTTCCGTGGGTTGACACCCACGGCTATTCGCTGCCGTCGCTTCGCGACTAGGCTCACTAATCAGCGACCACAACCGACAGAACAGCGCCCGACTGCGGTTGCTGGTCACTTCCGAAATCGGCTGTTATCCTGCCCGCCTTCCACGTTTCCCTGCTTTGTTTCTCCGCTGGATGGGGCCGCGAACCATGATCTATTTGAACGTCATTCTGACTGTGAAAGAGACGGCCGATGTCGCTGAAATTCAAGCGTTACTGTCAGAGCAGGGGAGACTTTCGCGGCAAGAACCGGGCTGCGTGCGGTTCGAGGTCTATCACTCCCACACCGACCCGCGCGTCTTCATTTTGAATGAGCACTGGGCCGATCAATCCGCCGTCGATGCCCATCGCAAAGCGACCGCCTACACCACGATCTATCAACCGCAAGTCCTGCCACGAGTCGATCGTGTTCCGCACCCCGGCAGCTTGGTCGAGTGAACGATCGGTTCGGCATGAGTTCGCGCCAGCAATCGACCTCAGACGTAGGGTGCGTGAAGTTCTCGCAACGCACCTGAGCAGTCCAAAGTGGTCTGTTCCGAAGACTCCACACACCCGACTTCGTTCTTCTTCGCTTCCATTTCCCCAGTTACCGAATAGACCACCATCATGCTCAACAAGATCAGCTCTCGCATCACACAACCTCGCTCGCAAGGTGCATCGCAAGCCATGCTCTACGGCACCGGCCTGACGCGCGAAGATATGGACAAGGCGCAGATCGGGATCTCCAGCGTCTGGTACGAGGGAAACACCTGCAACATGCACCTCAATCGCCTCGCAGAGAAAGTGAAGGAAGGGGTCCAAGCGGCAGGCATGATCGGCATGAGGTTCAACACGATCGGCGTGAGCGACGGAATTTCGATGGGGACCGACGGGATGTCGTACTCCCTTCAGTCGCGAGACCTCATTGCCGACAGCATTGAGACCGTGATGGCGGCTCAGTGGTACGACGCCAACATCTCGCTCCCCGGCTGTGACAAGAACATGCCCGGCTGCGTGATGGCGATGGGACGACTCAATCGTCCGTCGCTGATGGTCTACGGCGGAACCATTCGTGCGGGCTGCACGTCGCGCCATCCCAAGCTCGACATCGTCTCGGCCTTCCAAGCGTATGGCGAATACCTCGCCGGTCGCATCACCGACGAAGAGCGTCAAGAAATCATCGGCTGCAGCATCCCCGGAGCCGGAGCCTGCGGAGGAATGTACACCGCCAACACAATGGCATCGGCAATCGAAGCGCTCGGGATGTCACTGCCATACAGTTCGTCCATTCCGGCAGTTGATCCGCTGAAGGAGGGCGAATGCATCGCGGCGGGCAAGGCGATTCGAGTCCTCTTGGAAAAGGACATCAAGCCGCGTGACATCATGACCCGGGCGGCGTTTGAGAACGCGATGGTCATCATCATGGCCACCGGCGGTTCGACAAACGCCGTGCTGCATCTGATTGCAATGGCGCGCGCCGTGGACGTGCCGCTAACGATCGACGACTTTCAAACGGTGAGCGACCGCGTCCCCTACATCGCGGACCTCAAGCCGAGCGGCAAGTACGTCATGGAAGACCTGCACCACATCGGTGGAACGCCTGCCGTGATGAAGTACCTGCTGGAGAAGGGCTATCTCGATGGCAGTTGCCTCACCGTGACCGGTCAGACGATCGCCGAGAACCTGCAAAACTTGAACGGTCTCGCTGAAGGACAGCGGATCATTCAGCCGATCGAGACGCCGATCAAAGCGAGCGGCCACATTCGGATCATGCGCGGCAACTTCTGTCCCGACGGAGCTGTCGCAAAGATCACCGGCAAAGAGGGACTCGTCTTCACCGGCCCCGCACGGGTCTTCGATTCCGAAGAAGACATGCTGCTGGGGATGGAGCAGAACCAGATTCAAAAGGGCGATGTGATCGTCATTCGCTACGAAGGACCGAAGGGCGGACCGGGGATGCCAGAGATGCTCACGCCGACCTCGGTCATCATGGGAGCGGGACTCGGCGAACACGTGGCTCTCATCACCGATGGCCGGTTTTCGGGCGGCTCGCACGGGTTCATCGTCGGCCACGTCACACCGGAAGCTCAAGAGGGTGGACCAATCGCCCTCGTTCAGAACGGCGACATACTGACCATCGACGCAAACCTCAATCGAATCGACGTGGCGCTTTCCTCATTGGAGATCGACAGCCGTCGCAAGGCATGGACGGCACCTCCGTTCAAAGCGACGCGCGGCACGCTCTACAAGTACATCAAGAACGTGAAGAGCGCCACCGAAGGCTGCGTCACTGACGAGTAGTCTGCGGAAACCACACCAAAACAAGCACCCCGGTTGCCACAGGGCAGCCGGGGTGCTTTCGTTGACGGGCGACGATTTCTAAGGCGACTCAAAACTTCCGAAGTCTAAACAGACTTCGGAAGTTTGCGATGGTCTTGAGGCCGTCACTACGCCGCAGCGCGAACGGGCATCTGAAGAATCTGTGGAGTCGAACTGCCACAGGCGGCCATGAACTCTTGAAAGATTTGCATGTCGAGCGCCGAGGACGTTTCATCTTCCGGATGCCACTGCACTCCGACGCAGAACCAACCCTCTTCAATCGCTTCGTAGCATTCGATCACGCCATCGGGAGCGTGAGCGGCAGCTCGGAAGTACGGGGCAAGCTGCTTGACCGCCATATGGTGATCGCTGTTCACGCGAATCTCACCGGGTCCATAGATGTCGAAGCAACGCGTCCCTTCGACGATATTGATGATGTGACGGTTGTGCTTTTCAACGGTATCGCGATGGTGCAGAGCCTTCGTCACCTCTTCGGGAACGTGTTGATAGAGCGATCCGCC
>JAYTXB010000821.1:0-1178 GCA_043743205.1 Schlesneria sp. | reverse complement strand
TTCAACTCGCACCCGCACGTCTTCCGCACGGCGCTCGTCGGCGTGGTGCGAAGCGGCGTGATGCAGCCGGTGCTGTGCGTCGAACGTGAAGCGGACGCCCGTCGAGAACCCAAGTCCAAGTTGACGGACGAACTACTCGCGCTGGGAGCGAAGTTCGACACAACACGCCCGATCACGACGATCCTGTTCCACCATGCCTTCCCGGTCGATATTCGGCACAACTCAAAAATCTTCCGCGAGAAACTGGCGGTCTGGGCTGCGAAGCGGGTGTGATCGTCGATCCTGTGACGCCATGTTTTGGTTCCCAAGCTGCCGCTGGGAAACCTGTTGGCTCGAAACTTCGGCTTCGAGTCACTTGAATTGCTCGCGAAGCTGGAGCTTCGAGAGGCGGGTTCCCAAGCTGGAGCTTGGGAACCAGAGCTGAAATTTGGGAACCAGTGCGAACCAGAGCGAGTGACCGGCCTTCGAGTCGAGAATTGACGATGGGATACAACGACGACAGCGACTGGGACGACGATGGCTACATCCCGTGTCCTCACTGCGGTGAGACGATGCTGGAGGATGCCGACTATTGTCCGTCGTGCGATCGGTGGATCACCGATGGAAGTTCGACGAAACCGCGTTCGCCACTGTGGGTGGTGATCGTCGCGGCCTTGTTACTGGCTTTCATTCTGACTTCCGTGTGGAGAGGTTTCTGAAACGATGCGTGTGCTGGTGACCGGTGGTGGTGGCTTTCTGGGACAGGCGATTGTGAGGCGACTCGTCGCGCGGGGAGGCTCAGTGCGCAGTCTCTCACGCGGGGACTATCCCGAATTGAAAGTTCTCGGTGTGGAGTGCGTGAGCGGCGACATCGCCGATCGTCAGGTGGTGACTCGGGCGATGGCCGGCTGCGAGGCCGTGTTTCATGTCGCGGCGAAGGCGGGTGTGTGGGGACGGTACGACGACTACCATCGCGCGAACGTGATCGGGACCGAGAATGTGATCGCCGCCTGTCAGTCTGAGGGCGTGGCCAAACTGATCTACACGAGTTCTCCGAGCGTCGTGTTCGACGGTCGAGACGAAGCTGGGATCGACGAGTCGGCTCCGTACCCCGCGCGTTATCTCACTCATTACCCGCAGACGAAGGCGATCGCCGAACGAGCGGTTCTCGCCGCCAACGGTTCGCTGACTGTGTCGGG
>JAYTXB010000820.1:0-1692 GCA_043743205.1 Schlesneria sp. | reverse complement strand
CCGTGAGGCCCCGGGTTCTGGAATCTGGCTGAGAACCCGGGGCCTCACGGCACCCGGCTCGCCTCGATTCGACTTTTGTCGGAAACGTCCGCGCATCATTGATCCTCCGCATGGTTGCTGAGCGAGACGCCCGTCGTGGAAGGGGAGTTGGTTCCGAGCTTCAACGTGCAGCCGACCCAGGTGACGAAGGTGGCATCGGTCGAGATCGGTTGTTGCGTGCCACCGACGTTGCTGCGATAGACCGTGGCGATCGTGGTCTTGCCGGTGGGCGAGGTGACGGTGACAGTGACCGCCCGCAGGCCCGTGTCAGTCGCATTGTTGGAGGTCGCAACGTAGCCGGTCGGATCGATTTTCTGCACCAGCACGGTTCTCGACCAACCGGTGTAACCGGTCAGTGCCGTGCCCGCCGAGTTCTTCACCGGCGATTCACTCCAGCCGAAGTAGTCGTCGATGTCGTTGAAGGCCGCGCGGGTCGCTTCGGTCCCTTCCTTCCCCCAGGTCGTGGCGTTCGGGTCAGTGGGGTCGGTGTAGTTCTGGGCGAGGATTTCTCGGATCAACTCTTGAGCCAACGCCTGGCCATCGACGAGTTGATTCGTGATGGTCCATGTCCGCCCGATGTTGGCCACCGATTGCAACGACGCGACGACCAACATGCCGACCAACAACGTCGAGACGGTGACCTCGACCAGCGTGATGCCGCTGCGTGGCAGCGGGCCGCCGCGCGACGGTTGCGATTGCGGTGTCGTGCGAGACATCGGTCGGATGAGTTTCATCGACGCGGCTTTCGTGTGAGAGGAGGTGGTTGGAAAGGCACTGGTGCGCGGATTTGGGTCGAGTGTTCGGTTTTTCGGGAGGGCGAGGCTCCCGCCGAGCCGCGAGTCTCTTGATCCCCTCTCCCGCCCGTCTGCGGGGGGAGAGGGTTAGGGTGAGGGGGGCTTGGATTACCGAGTGATCAAGCGGATCGCGATGTTTTCCGTTGAAGTTGAGTCGAGTTGAGTCGAGTTTGGGTGGTCCAGTTATTCGACACATCAGCCCCCTCACCCTTACCCTCTCCCCCGAAGACGGGGGCGAGGGGACCAGAGGTGGCCCGCGTGCGGTGTTGTGGGTCGGTCCCTTTTAGGGCTAGCGCAGCAATAACTGTCCGGATTTGATTTGGTGAGCCGGGTGCCGTGAGGCCCCGGACTTTTTGGCGAAGAACCCGGAGCCTTACGGCACCCGGCTCACCTCGAACTTCAGATTGATACCGCCAGTGATTGATGCGCCGGTCTTTAGCTCGACATTTGCCATTCCATTTGGACTGCGGCAATTGATTGCCGCTTTCCTTTCTCCTTTCGTTTGAGTTTTTGAAGGACTGGTCCAGTGCCAAGGCATTCATAAATGTGGTGAAAAGCAGAGAAAAGAAAGCGGTGATGAATCCCCGCAGTCCAAAGGTGGCAAAAGTCGAGTTTAGAGCCTATCCGAAAACTTCCGAAGTCTTCTGAGACTTCGGAAGTTTGGCGAGGTTCTCGGATCGGCTCTTAAGGCACGGCGATATACGAGCCGTACATCAAGAGTTGGGTATTCGCGTCGGTCCTGAGGCTTCCGCCCTTTCCCGGTGCCCACGTGGCGGGGCACCCCAAGCTGAACGTGGTCTTGGTAATTCGCGAACAGGAAATGCCGTTGGGAGCGGCGAAATAGACGTACTGCCCATTA
>JAYTXB010000819.1:0-13531 GCA_043743205.1 Schlesneria sp. | reverse complement strand
CCTCGTCGCAAACTCGACGAGAGCCTGGCAACGCGGAGTGGCCTCGGCTCCGCAGCTCCACCAGATTTTCGGTTGGCATTCGGGGCAGAACTCCAGTGGCTGGCGGTCGCTTTCCTCACGACTGCGCGAGCCGTTCATGCAGCATTCGTAGGCGGAGCAATGCGGGATGCCGAGCATGTGGCCCGTCTCGTGGACGGCCGTCTTGAGCGTTCGTCGCAGGCAGAGTCGATATGCCGCGTCACCTGCGCGAGGATCGCCGTTGCGATGCAGTGACCAGACGCCGACACGATCCACCATCGACGCCTGACCGAAGACCCAGTTGAGATTGCCCGGCCAGAGGTCACACGTCACGAGGCCGATCACCACCACCGCATCCTCGGGACGCTGCGGTTTGAGAACTTCGTCCATGATCCAGGTCGTGAGGATTTGCTCTTCGTCTTCTCTCATCCGCCGAGCCGCTTCCGGGATGTCACCGAGTGGGCGAGCCGTCAACGACTGAACCGGCATCCCGAAGAAGTGCGTCATGAACTCGACCGTCTGTTCGACGAGAAGTTGCTGAGTCTCATCGAACTCGCCGAGCGGCTGAACATAGATTGTCTGGTACTCGTCCTTCAGCGGCTGCTGACTTCGCGCGAGAACATACTGTCCGAAGGTCTGGCCACCCTCGGGAAACCGTTCGAGCCAGTCGCCCGGTTGGTTCGGCTGCTTCTTCTCGTGCAGAGGTCGAATGAGTTCGATCTGCGCGAGGAGCGGATCGAACTGGGCGGGAAACGTGATGACCACGACCGAATCGAATTGATCGCTTCGCTCCAGCCGCAGCCGATACCACTCCACCAAGCCATACACGCCCGCACCGAGCAACAGCAGTGAGATTATGAGGCGACGCATGGTTCACCGTGCAGGAAGCGTTCTTGTGACAGAGGCTGGGACAGGACATCTTCGTAGCCAGCAGTCGTTGCGACCTCGCCGGTCACCCCACGTTCGGGTGCTTGAGAACATCTCGCGCCCGGACTTCTTCGATCTTGGCCAGCAGCCGCTTGAGATTGTCCGCCTGTTGCTCATCGACGTTGATCATGTGGTTCGAGAAGGCCGAGATATTGGCCACGACAATCGCGAGGCAGATCACCGACAGAAACAACCCCATCAGCGACCACTTCACTTGGATCGCCAGCTCGGACACAAACGGACTCTCCACAGTGCCGCCAGCGGAATAGGCGGACAGTAGACAGATCATTGGCAGCAGGACCACCACGATGTTCGAGAAGGCCAACCAAAACGCAGCGCGGTCATCGGAGGGACAACGATCTTTCAAGATGCCGCGCATCGGCCCACGTAAATAAAACACCGTGGCCAAGCACGAGGCTGTCGTGACCAATACCGACCAAACGAGAGCATATTCGGCGTTCGTATAGCGCATGACCGGTCTCCTCAAATAGCGAAGTGATTGAATTCCTCAGACCAGACCGAAATCGACGGCATCAGAGTAACAAATCGTTGCAGAACCGTAGGATGGCCTCCCAGGCCGTCGTGTCTCCTGAAGACGGACGGGCAGGGTGCCCATCCTACATTTCAACAGGCTACCAACAGCATCAGCCGACTTTCGCGGCGATCAACTGTTCGAGCTTCACGATGTCGGCGGAGAATTTGCGGATGCCCTCGGCGGTCTTTTCGGTCGCCATCGCGTCATCGTTCAGTTGGAGGCGGAATGCTTTTTCGTCAAGCGTCACTTTGTCGAGCGGCAGTGACTTGGCAGCGACCGCGTCGAGCTTTCTCGTCAGCGGATCGGTCGAGGCGGCGAGTTCGCCCAGCAGCGCGGGGCTGATCGTCAGCAGGTCGCAACCCGCCAGTTCGGTGATCTCGCCCTTGTTGCGGAAGCTGGCTCCCATGACCTCGGTCTTGTGGCCGAACTTTTTGTAGTAGTTGTAAATCTGAGTGACCGACTGGACGCCGGGGTCTTCCGCGCCGATGTAGTCGCGTTTCATCGCGGCCTTGTACCAGTCAAGGATTCGTCCAACGAACGGTGAGATGAGCTGCACGCCCGCCTCGGCACACGCCACGGCCTGCGCGAACGAGAATAGGAGCGTCAGGTTGCAGTGAATCCCCTCGCGCTCGAGGACTTCGGCGGCGCGAATCCCCTCCCACGTCGAGGCGATCTTGATGAGGATTCGTTCTCGCGAAATGTCGCGGGCCTCGTAGAGACCGATCAACTGACGCGCCTTCGCCAGCGTCCCGGCCGTGTCAAACGAGAGGCGCGCGTCAGTCTCGGTCGAGACCCGGCCGGGGACGATCTTCAAAATCTCCATCCCAAAATTGACGAGGACATGGTCGATAACATCCTCGACCCGCTGCGCCCCCGTCAGCCCCGAGTTCTTCCGATCCGCGATCGCCTTGTCGACGAGATGCACATACTCGGGCTTGGACGCCGCCGCGAGAATCAACGACGGATTCGTCGTCGCATCGCGCGGCTGATACTGCTTCATCGACTCAAAGTCGCCGGTATCGGCCACCACGGTGGTGAACTGCTTGAGTTGGTCGAGTTGAGTGCTGGGCATGAGCGGCTTCCTGCTTTGTAGGGTGGGCATCGCCCACCATCGGCGTGAGAGGGTCGAGATCGGTGGGCAGTGCCCACCCTACGACTGAGCGGATGTTGAAGGTGACGATGGGAACTGACGGAGTATCTCATCGGGGGTGATCCACGTCACGCGACCGTCTCGCCATGTCGGGACGGAACGGCCCGCGCGAGCGTGTGTGAGGACCGCGTCTCGCATCGCCCGACGAACCGCCTCGTCCATCGCATGAAAGTCGGACACGGGTGACGATCGGGTGTTGGTTTGTTCAGTCATGAGAAGCCTCCGCTCGCATTCGACTCCACGTTTGAAGATTCACAATCTCCGAAACTCCCTCACCGCCTCGTGCGACGATCTGCGGCAGCCCCTCGTGGGTGTTGTCATACACGGTCCACGAATCGGCGATGGGCAAGTACAGCGTAAACAGATTCGTCACGCTTCGGCGATAGCGAGTGCGAATCGTCGCCTCGGGGATCGAGTGCCCTCCGCTTTGAATGCGCATTGCAACCCGAGCCACTGCGAGGTCTGCGCTCGCCAACCAGAAGTAGCACAAGTGAAGGTGATACCCGTTCGCTCGTAGTTCCTTCAACCGCGAGTAGTACGAACGAGCCGCCAGCGTCGTCTCCAGCGCGAAGTCCTCGCGCCGCTCGGCCAGTGCGTGCAAACGTTCGAGCATGATCCGACTCGCCTCCCACGCCACGCTTTCGGGCGCGAAGCCCGACAACCCCTGAGCGATCACGTCCGCGTTGACGAACGCCATGACCCCCAACGTCTCCGCCAACAGCGTCCTCGACGAAGAAGTCTTGCCCGCGCCGTTTGGGCCAGGAAGGACGATCACTCGCGGCGAGGATTGGTCGTGTGCCATTCGGACTCCGAATGTCTTTCCGTCTCTAATTCGATCCGGCGCAGAGGGTGGGTTCGAGTTTACTGGGGCAAGCGCCAGAGAATGATCTCTCCGGATTGGTCGCGTGAGACTGCCAGTTTCTTGTCCGGGGAGATCATGACGGCGGTGATCGGCTTTTCGTGGCCGCGAAAGACGTGCAGTTCTTTCCCCGTCTCCATGTCCCACAGCCAGACAGTTCCGTCCGCGAGTCCGGTCATGAAGCGGGGCGTGTTAGGCGAGGTGGCAATCGAATAGATGTGGCCTCCGGTGACAGTTCCCGACTTGAGCTTGGTTTTGTAGCGGATATCCCACAATTCCCAACTGTAGACGCCCGCGAGCATGGCTTGTGTTCCGTCGTGGGTGAACTGCCCGCAGTAATTGTGGTGGCCGTTGTTGATCTCGGTATGCACCCCGGTGTTCAAGTCCCAAATCTTGGTGACTTTGCTGATGCCGCAGGACAATCCCCAACGACCGTCCAACGTCACGCTTCTCCATGTGACCGCAGTGTCGGTCAAACCGATCCGTTGGAGTTCAGACTTTTTCGACATGTCCATCACCCGGAGCATCCGATCTTTCTCGGTCGAAAACGCGACCACGTTGGCATCCGTTGAAACCGACAAAACCGAACAGCGATCGGCCGTATTAATGCTGAGTTGCGAAAGCTGCTTCTGGCTCTTCGTGTCCCAAACGCGAATTGATTCATCCTGACCGACCGAAACAACGCGCTGGTCGTCGCCCGAGAAGCGAGCCAACCAGACGGGTTTCTCATGTCCCGACAACTTGATGGGGTTGTCGCCGGTTTCCGTATCGACGAAAAAGACATCGTTGTACTTCGTGTAGACCAATCGGCTGCCGTCCTTTGTAAAGACGCCGAACTGGCTCTGACCCAAGTCACCCTGCCACTGCCTGACGATGCGTGCTTCCTGCCCTTCGACAACTTGAACGCAAAGGCTGATGGCACACCAAGCGAAGATGATGTATTTCATTTTCAGAATCTCCCGTTCGGTTTGGACGATAGAACCAAGTCACTTCCTCTTCACAATAGCACGCTTCACGGCCGCGCCCATGTCGGCGGGACTCTTGGCGACTTCGACTCCGGCTGCTTCGAGGGCGGCTTGTTTTTCGGCGGCGGTGCCGCTGCCGCCGGAGATGATGGCTCCCGCGTGGCCCATGCGTTTTCCGGGGGGAGCGGTCGCTCCCGCGATGAAGGCGGCGCAGGGTTTGGTGACGTGGGCCTTGATGTACTCGGCGGCCTGGATTTCGGCGTTGCCTCCAATTTCGCCGATCAGCAGGATCGCTTCGGTCTGCGGGTCGGCCTGGAACATTTCGAGGAGGTCGATGTACTTCGTGCCGATGATCGGGTCGCCGCCGATGCCGATGGCGGTCGATTGGCCCAGGCCCACGTTCCCCAACTGCCAAGCCGCTTCATACGTCAGCGTGCCGCTCTTGCTGATCAGTCCCACGGGGCCGGGCTGGTGAATGTAACCGGGCATGATGCCGATCTTGGCCACGCCGGGAGTGATGATACCGGGACAGTTCGGTCCGATCAGACGGTTCTTGCTCCCCCGCATCGCTCGATCAACGCGAGCCATGTCGAGGACCGGAATCCCTTCGGTGATACAGACGATCAAACCGATTCCCGCATCGTTCGCTTCGAGGATCGCATCGGCGGCGAATGGCGGCGGAACGAAGATCAGCGAGCAGTTCGCTCCCGTTTTTCTGACCGCCTCTTCCACCGTGTTGAAAACGGGGAAGCCGTCGATCTCGGTTCCTCCCTTGCCGGGAGTACACCCGCCGACGAAGACGGCTTCACCGGGACGATGCTCCTGGGCGTAGGCTCGGCACTGTTGCGAGTGAAACAACCCGGACTTGCCTGTGATGCCCTGACAAATGATTTTCGTTTGCTTGTTGACGAGGATGCTCATGAGAAGCTGTTAGCCTTTAGCGATTAGCTGTTAGCGGGAAGAACGGCGATGTCGTTGAGACGAAGCTGTTCACAAGTTTGAGAGTACGATTTTGCGAGGTCGATCGGGACTCGCGGCCCGTTCTTCAGGCTGAGCGGCAGGGTGTGAAGTGCTCCACCAATCGACAGCGGGCGATGCCAGAGGTCGAGAACGGTGTGTTCGTCTCGGCTGGTCGGCTGGTACGCGCACGCATACAGCCCGCGCGATGACGCCGATGTCTCACCGAGCCGGTTCAGCAGTTCGTTGTGCAGATTGGCATGGCGATCGGTCACGATGTCGATCACCACCAGCCCAATGGCTTCACGGAGAAATGACTCGCACTTGCTGACGAAGGCATCGCGCGACTCCCTCCGGTCCTTGTTGCTCGGGCTGACGAGTTCGATGGCACCGGCAAGTACTGGTCCCGCCTCGCCGTTAAAGACATCCACCTGAACAATGTCGGTCGTCAGGACAATGTCGAGAGTCATCGTGGGAGCCTCTGGCTTCCAACTAGGGAACGCTGTGGAAATGGAGCCGGTTGAGTCGTCCGCCGCCTCCCAAGTCGCGACATCGGGCGCGACTTGAATCCCATAGTGAACACTCGGCTCCGCGAACCAATGGGGCGGCAGGATGCGGTTCAATTCGGCGGCCAAATTTGTTGCCCAGCCGGAATGAAACGCCTCCCAGTGACGGCGTCCCTTCAGCGGCGGATGAAAGTGATCTCGTAACATTGTGCGGTCCTGTGGAGCCTCAATCAAAACCTGAAGACCCCTCACCCTCACCCTCTCCCCGCAAGGCCGGGGCGAGGGGACAAGAGAAGGCGCTCACGCGCCGAGTGATGCGACGGCCTTCTTGGCGGCGTCGGTGAGATCAGTCCCGATGGTGATCTTCTTGCCGCTATCGGCCAACATTTTTCGGGCGAGTTCCACGTTCGTCCCTTCGAGGCGGACGACGAGCGGAACCTTGATGCCGATGGTGTCGTAGGCCGACAGCAACGCGGTGACGATGGTGTCGCACTTCATGATGCCGCCGAAGATGTTGACGAGAACACCCTTCACGTTGGGGTCGGCGAGGATGATGCGGAAGGCTTCGGTCACTTGCTCGACGTTCGCGCCACCACCGACATCCAGAAAGTTGGCCGGTCTGCCGCCGTGATACTGGATGATGTCCATCGTACTCATGGCGAGGCCCGCTCCGTTGACGAGGCACCCGAGATTGCCATCGAGCTTCACATAGCTGAGGCCCGACGCCTGAGCCTGTACTTCCATCGGTTCCTCTTCGTTGAGGTCACGCAATGGCAGCAGGTCTTGATGGCGGAACATCGCGTTGTCGTCGAAGCTGACCTTCGCGTCGCCGACGACCAGATCGCCTTCGGCCGTCACGACCAGCGGGTTGATCTCGACCATGCTGCAATCTTTGTCGATGAAGAACTGGCAGAGTTGCTTGAGCAGCTTCTCGGCATTGCGGACGGCGGCGCCGCTCAGCCCAAGCCGGTACGCCACGTTGCGGGCTTGATAACCGTGCAGCCCCGCTTCGACATCGAACGCTTCGTGAATGATCTTCTCGGGCGTGTTGTGCGCCACGTCCTCGATGTTCATGCCGCCCTCGGACGACGCGATCAGCATCGGCCCGCCCGATTCGCGATCGACGACGACGCCGAGATACAGCTCCTTGGCAATTTTGAGGCCCTCTTCGATCAGCAACACGCTGACCTGCTTCCCTTCTTCGCCAGTCTGAATCGTGACGAGCGTGTTGCCGAGCATTTTCGCCGCGTTGTCTCGCGCCGCTTCGGCCGATTTGACGAGGACGACACCCGGCTGATTCGGCTGTTCCTTGAAGCGTCCCTTGCCGCGACCTCCCGCGTGAATCTGAGACTTCACCACAGCCAGTTCTCCGGC
This sequence comes from Schlesneria sp., assembly GCA_043743205.1. GTDB lineage: Bacteria > Planctomycetota > Planctomycetia > Planctomycetales > Planctomycetaceae > Schlesneria. The sequence continues at coordinate 6,240 of JAYTXB010000819.1, read as the reverse complement.
CAGTTGAGTGAACCCGGCAGCTGCTTCATCGGCCGTCTTGGCGACCACATTTCGAGGGACTTTCACCCCGGCAGCGGCCAGCAGTTGTTTGGCTTGGTACTCGTGAATCTTCATGGTGTTTCCTGCAAATCGTTCTGTTTCAGTGAGCGCTGATTCGAGCGGGCCGGGATGATAGCCGCCGCGCGAAGATTGTTCTAACGAAGGGCGGAGAAGGACCGGCGCATCAATCACTGTCAGGCTTTGGTGAGCCGGGTGCCGTGAGGCTCCTTGTTTTAGAAATCAGCCGGAACGCGCTAGCGTCCGGTTTGCTGAGAATTACGAGAACCGGACGCTAGCGCGTTCCGGCTGATGTGTTCGGTTGCTCTAAAACAAGTGCCATTGGCCTCACGGCACCCGGCTCACCTCGATCATCGGACTGATGCCGCCAGTCGTTGATGCGCCGGTCCGAAGCGAGCTTCGGCAAGTTCTGCGAGTTCCTCTTGCTGCGTTTTTGAGATTTGCCATACAACCCGGCCGATTGGTCTCGGTGGTGTCAACGGCTTGCACGCCGTCATCGCGATGACCGGTTCTGTTTTGGTGGACGGTGCGACGGCTCTCAAAGGATGGAGAGGTCATGGCTGCTCTGAATCGTTTTCTGTGGTGTGCGGGGATCGCGGGTGCATTGATTGGGAATCTTTCGGGTTGCGGGAGCAGCACGAGCGGAACCGGATCAGTCGCGTCGAACGAAGACGAGACTGGCTCAACGGGGTTGCCGACGATGGCACTTCCCGGCCTGAAGCCTGCTGCGAACAAAGCCACAAAGCCGGGAGCAACTCCTGCCACAGGGGCGACCAAGGGAGCGACTCCCAAGGGAACGGCCGCGCAGCCACAACCTGCCGTTACGCAAACTCCTCCCGCCGCGAAGGAGCCTGAGAAAGGTTCTCCCGAATGGCTGCTGTTGGAGATTCAGCACATTCGCACGTTGCCGCTGCCGGGGAGCGACAACATGAAAGAGGAAGACGAAGAGAGCGAAGACTTCGACGACAAGGAGTTGACTCCGCAACAAGAGGCCGTGTTACAGAAGGAGTACGAACAACAGCGAGTCGTGCGGCGCGAACGCAATCTGCAAATCATCAAGCTGGCGGAAGAGTGTCTCGCCAAGACCAGCAAGAAGCCAGAGTTGGAAGCGGAGTTCGAGACCGCCGTCCATCAGTTGCTCGACGCGCGGTTGCAGTTGGCGTTGCAGGGTGACGCGGCGAGTACCGAGTCGTTGTTTGAAGCGGCGAAGGCGTTTCACGCACGGAACCCCAATTCCGAATCGGCTCTCGAAGCCCAATTGACGCTCGTCAATCTGACGCATGCTTACGCTCTGCGATATGGCCGCGCTGAGCCGAAGTGGCTGCAAGAATTCGCCAAGCACTCGCAATTGTTTGCGACCCGATTTCCAGAAGAGCAGGGGCGAGCGGTCCCACTGTTGGCAGCGGCCGCGCGCAGTTGCGAATTGAATGGAATGCCGGACGAAGCCAAGAGCTGCTACTCACTGCTCATGACCAAGTTCAAGAATACGCAACAGGCGCAACAGGCGCAGGGCGTTGTCCGCCGCTTGCAGCTTAAGGGAAAAACGCTCGAACTCTCCGGCCCGACGATGGACGGCGGCGAGGTCGATGTCGAAACGTATCGCGGCAAAATGGTGATCGTGGTCTTCTGGGCGACGCACGCGCAGCCCTTCGTTCAACAACTGCCCAAGCTGTTGGCGACGGCGAAGAAGTACGACAAGTATGCCGTCGTGGTCGGAGTCAACTTGGACGCGGAAGAGCCTGCCGTCGAAGCGTTCATCGAGAAAGCGGGCCTGACGTGGCCGCAAATCTTCTCACCCAACCGTGAACAACGGGGCTGGAACTCGCCGCTCGCCGCGCACTATGGGATCAACAATCTCCCGACGATGTGGCTTGTCGATCCGAACGGCATCGTCGCCGAGACGGTCCTCGACGCCGAGAACCTCGAATCGAAACTGCGCGAGGTCTACCTGCCGTATATCAAGACCACTTCAGTGAAGCCTGCGAGTGGCGCGAAGTAGAACGAAGTCTCGCCCGGCCAATCTCTTGATCGAACCCAACACCCCGCTCGCCGGGGTGTTGGCATTAATGGTGAGTGCGAGGCTGCAACCAAGTCCGAGCCTCGCAGGATGGGCACTCTTGCCCGTCCGATTTTGGGGCTTCTTGGCCGTGGTTGTGGCAACCGAAACGATGCCGCGAACACCGGACGGGCAAGAGTGCCCATTCTACAGGTCCGCGCGGATTGGTGATCGAGTTGGAACTGGGTATCTTCCTTGCCGCCTGACCTTGGATCCGCTGCCTCACCTCTGACGAAGCCTCCGCCATGTATGACCTGCTGATTCGCAATGGACATGTGATTGATCCCGCCGCCAGTTTGGATGCGCGTCGCGATGTGGCTGTGAATGGTGGTCGAGTCGCCGCGATCCTCGAACCGGGAGCTGAGGCGAGGGCGATTCGCACGGTCGATGCCAGCGGTCGCTATGTCGTACCGGGGTTGATCGACTTTCACGTGCATGTCTTTCCCGGCGTGAGTCACTTCGGGATCGAGCCTGATTCGACGTGCCTTGCGCGTGGCGTCACGACCGTCGTCGATTTTGGAACGGCGGGAGGTCTGATCTTCGATGGCTTTCGACGGTTCGTCATCGACTCTTCACAGACGCGGGTCTTCGCGCTGCTACACATTGCAGGGCAGGGGATGATCAGCAGCGTCGGGACGCTCCCTGCGCTTGGGGAGTTGCATGACCTGCGGTATTGCAGCGTCGAGAACGTCGAGCGTGTCGTTGCCAAACATCGTGACGTGATCTGCGGCATCAAGATTCGCTGCACGGCGAACCTCGCGGAAGGCGGTCGTCATGAGGCGGAAGGACTCGCGCTGGCACGAGCGGCGGCGGAGCGAGTCGGTCTGCCGCTGGTCGTTCACACGCCTGGATCGTCGCTCACCATCGAACAGATTCTCGCGGAACTTAAACCGGGCGACGTGTTGACGCACTGCTATCACGGCAAGAGTTGTGGACTGGTCGATGCCGACCGGCAACTGCTGCCCGCCGTGCGCGATGCGCTGCGGAGCGGCGTGTTGTTGGATGTCGGTCATGGTGTGGCGAGCTTCGACATCCGCGTGGCGCGGGCACTCTTGCAACAGGGGATTCTCCCCGACTTCATCAGCAGCGACATCCATCACTACAACGTGCATGGTCCCGTGTTTGATCTCGTCACCACGATGGACAAGTTCCTGCACCTTGGACTGTCGCTGCGTGATGTCATCCTGCGAGTCACGCAAACGCCCGCCCGCTTTCTCGGCCGCGAACATGAATTGGGAACGCTGCGACCGGGAGCCATCGCCGACATCGCGATCCTCGAACTTCAACAGGGCCAGTTCCCGCTGACCGACTCCGAGCAGCACACCGAAGTCGCCCGACAACGGATCGAGCCAACACACGTCTTCCGCGCCGGACGACAAGTCGGCCTGCTCCCGCGCCCCGAACCTCTTTCAATTTGAAGGTCGCTTCCATGCAACAACTGACACGCCGCAGCGTTCTCCATCGTGGCTCGCTCTGGCTGGGTGCGTTGGCGGTTCACGAGTCGCTGGCCCTGACGTTGCCAGACGCCGTGCGACTCTTCGCCGCCGAGCCTGACGCGGGCAACACCCCCGCCGTGAAACCTCTGCTTCGCTTTGGTCTCATCACTGATCTGCACTACGCCGACAAGCCTGCCACTGGGACGCGCCACTACCGTGACTCACTCGACAAACTGGCTGCGGCCGCGAAGCACTTCGGTGAGCAGCCGCCTCGATTTTTGGTTGAACTCGGCGACCTGATTGATGCGGCCACGACGGTCGAAGCGGAGCTGGCGTATCTCAAACGGATCGACGAGACGTTTTCAGCCATCTCGCCCGATCGGCATTACGTACTCGGCAACCACTGCGTGACGACGCTCTCAAAGCCCGAGTTTCTCAGCGGCGTCGGTCGGAAAGAATCGTACTACTCGTTCGACGTGAGCGGCTTTCACTTCGTCGTACTCGACGCCTGCTTCCTCGGTGACGGCCAGCCGTATCACCGCCAGAACTTTTCGTGGGACGACGCGAACATCCCGCCGGTCGAGATCGACTGGCTACGAGCCGATCTCAAGCAGACCGACAAGCCGACGATCGTCTTCGCGCATCAACGCCTCGACAACGCCAAGCAGCACGCGATCAAGAATGCCGCCGCCGTGAGGAGTGTGTTGGAGGAGTCTCGCAAAGTCCTCGCCGCCTTCCAAGGACACAGTCATCAGAACGATCATCAAGAGATCGCGGGCATCCACTACTGCACGCTCCGCGCGATGGTCGAGGGCGCGGGGGTTGAGAACAACGCCTTCACGCAGATCGACATCCTGCCGGGCCACACGCTCCGCGTGACCGGATTCCAAAAGCAGAAAAGCTACGACTGGAAGCCGTGAGCGATTCCCTTAGGCGAGCGGCAAGAGTTCGCATACCCGCCGTAGACCGGACGCCTACGTCCGTTCGGCTCGAACAGACCGGACGTTGGCGTCCGGTCTACGGTCAATTCTGACCTGCCGCTCGCCTTACGGCCCATGAGCAACCTTCAACGCGAACCGTAGGATGGGCACTCTTGCCCGTCCTGTCTTTTGCTCTTGGCCTTTGTGTTGTTCGCACAACAGCCGGACGGGCAAGAGTGCCCATCCTACGGTGATGGCGGGACGCGACATCACGCACCACGCCGTGCGGGGACGCCGATGATTGCGGCGATCTCGTCCTGGTCCAGCGATTCTTTCTCGATGAGTGCCTTCGTGAGGGCATCCAGCTTGTCGCGATGTTCGGAGAGAACTTCGATCGCGCGGCGATCAGCTTGCAGCAAGAACTTCAAGACTTCGGAGTCGATCACGCGGGCGGTCTCATCGCTGTACTCGCGCTGTTCGTGCATCTCTTTACCGAGGAACGGTTGCTCTTCTCCATCGCGGAAGGCGACCGGCCCGATCGCGGGACTCATCCCCCAGCGCGTGACCATTTTTCGAGCGATGGCGGTGGCTCGCTTGAGATCGTTCTCGGCACCGGCCGAGTACTCGTCATAGACCATTTTCTCCGCCGCGCGGCCACCGAGCATGAACGCGAGCTGTGAGTGGAGCCGCGATTCGCCGACGTTGTAACGGTCTTCGTCAGGAACCAGCCACGTCAGTCCCAACGCCCGTCCGCGCGGGATGATCGTCACCTTGTGAACGTGATCGACATCCGACAGCAACCACGCCAGCAACGCATGGCCCGCTTCGTGATAGGCGGTCATTTCCTTCTCGTGTTCGTTGAGGACCTCTTCGCGCTTCGGCCCCATCAGTATCTTTTCGCGAGCCGCGTCGAAGTCTTCCGGCAGCACGGTGTCGCGACTGGTGCGTGCCGCGTTCAGGGCTGCTTCGTTGACGAGGTTCTTCAGCTCGGCACCCGAGAATCCAATCGTGTTGGCGGCGATCCGTTCGAGATCAACGCTCGCGTCGAGCGGCACCTTACGGACGTGAACCTTCAAGATCGCGACGCGCCCCGTCTTGGTCGGCTTATCAACGGTGACGTGACGATCGAACCGACCGGGGCGAAGCAGGGCGGGGTCAAGGACATCGGGGCGATTCGTCGCGGCGATCACGATCACCGACTCCGTCTGCGTGAAGCCGTCCATCTCACTGAGAATCTGGTTCAAAGTTTGTTCGCGTTCATCGTGACCGCCGCCGAGTCCCGCGCCGCGATGTCGGCCAACAGCATCAATCTCGTCGATGAACAGAATGCACGGAGCGCTCTCCTTCGCGGTCTTGAACATATCCCGCACGCGACTCGCTCCGACGCCGACAAACATCTGGATGAACTCGGACCCATTGATCGTGAAGAACGGGACGCCCGCTTCTCCCGCCGTGGCGCGTGCGAGCAGCGTCTTGCCGGTTCCGGGCGATCCCATCAGCAGCACGCCCTTGGGAATCTGAGCACCAAGTCTTTGAAACTTGGCGGGCGTTTTGAGGAACTCGACGATCTCCTGCAATTCAAACTTCGCGTGTTCCATTGCGGCGACATCGTCGAACGTGGTCTGCTGGTCGGAGGGCTTGAATCGCTTGGCCGGGCTGCGGATGAAGTTGCTCATCATCCCCGATCCCATCGGATCGCTGTTGCGCCGCATGATGTACCACATGAACCAGACGAAGGCCGCGAACGACAGCAGGTTCAGCAGCACCATCA
>JAYTXB010000818.1:0-2460 GCA_043743205.1 Schlesneria sp. | reverse complement strand
CACGATGGACCGTCAGTACCAACGACTCGCCCCCGAGTTTGAAGTCGCGCTCTCGGTCCTCGTCCGCGTCATTAGCCGCCCCACATCCGGTCGTTCCGTGCTGGACGTGGGAGTGAAAGGAGCCGGGGCGGAGTTCGGCGTGCCGTCGATCCGCGACTTCCCTGAGGCCGTCATTCCGCTGTTCCTCGCCGAAGAACACACCGTCGTGCAAGAGTCTCCCGCCTGGGGCATCGGCCAACTGCTGCACCTCATTCCGAGCCACGCCTGCACCACCTGCAACCTCTACCGCGAACTGGTCGTCCATGAAGCGGGGCGAGTTGTGGAGGTCTGGCCGATCGAAGCGTCGGGAATGTTGACGTAGTGATCGCTACGTTTCACCGCAAGAGCGGGGAGCGCTCACGCGGACCAACTGACATCGACCTCGAATCACGGGTTCCACTATCATCGCGCGGTGTGGCGACGGGGCTGGTTGAGTGATGTAGAGCGGGCCTCCAACTGGCTCGTTGCCGGTCGCCCATGAGTTCGATGACAGCATTGTGCAAGGCGGCGCGATCATGGCGAATACGACTGCTCACATTCCCAACAGTTCCAGTTCTGTTATCAGTTCCGCGAAGCCCAAACGGGGCGGCGGACGATGGTTGATGGGCGGCCTGATCGTACTGGCGCTGTTGGCGACGGCGGTGTGGTTCGCTCCGACCATCGTTGCTCAGACCTCACTACGGCAACAGATTCCCAAGCTGATTTTCCCGACTTATCCGGGGAAGGTCGAAGTGGGGGAGACCTCGATTGGGTGGTTCTCACCGATCGTGGTCCAGGGCTTGCGGGCCCAGGATGAAACGGGGCACACGCTGCTCGACGCGAAAGAGTTCTCCACGGTCGAGACGCTCTGGACACTGGCCACTCGTCAGACCAATCTCGGCCGAATGCGGCTCGTCGATCCCGTGATCTCGGTCACGCTCCGCCCTGATGGATCGAACGTCGAGGATGTGCTTGTCAAGTTCATGTCTGGTCCGGCGAGTACTGCGCCGGTCCCGGCGTTTGAGTTTGAGATGGTCAACGCGCGGATCGAACTGGCCAACAAATCGGCCAATCGAGCATCAACGATCACACCGGTCTCGCTGGTGTTGACCTCGACCAAGGGTGGCGTCGATGACATGGAAGTCACGGTCGGTCAGGCCCCGAAGTCGAGTACTCCTGACGGCCACGAACCGGGGACAGTCGCATCAAATTGGTTGGCGCTTCGGTTCGGCAACAAGCCTGGAGACGATGCCACTGCGACGACGGCCGACGCGCAGCACATCCGACTCAAGGCGCACGGCTGGATGCTGGACCAGTTGTTGCCCGCGTTGGCCCGGTTCGAACCGCAGGCCGAGTTGGCGGGACAGTTCGATGCGGACGTGAAGGCTTCGATCAGATCGAGGGCCGAGGCGTTCGATTGGACGTGGAACGGCACGCTCTCGTTGCGCGAGTTGGCTCTGTCGGGAGTCGCCGCGTTGAAGCAAGACAAAGTGCATCTCGACGCGATCACAGCGGGAGGTCGCTTTTCCAGCCAACGCGGTCGCCTGTCGATGGTCGATGCCAAGCTGACGACCGATGTGGGTGAACTGTCGGCGACGGGCGATATTCCGCTCGCCGGACTCACGTCGTCGGCGGGACTGAACGCGGTGCAGTCGATCGTCGGCGAAGACGATTTCCATCTGACAGGGCAGGTCGATTTGCAGCGACTCGCAGCGCTGTTGCCGCAAACTTTGCGAGTTCGCGAAGGGACGCAGATCACGGCGGGGCGCGTCGAGGTTTCGCTGACCGGTGCCGAGGTCGCAGGCTTGCGACGTTGGAATGGCGAGGCGACGTTGGCCGGCCTGACGGCCGTCAATCAAGGTGAATCGGTCGCGTGGAAGACGCCCTTCAAGACGGCGTTTCAGGCGCACCGACAGGACGGCGCGATCGTCGTCGATCAACTCACGTGCCAGTCCGACTTCTTGCTCGTTTCTGGAGGCGGCACGCTGACCGATGCTCACTTCACGGCCAGCGGCGATCTCAACAAGCTCGAACAAAATCTGGAACGGTTCATTGATCTCGGTCTGGAGAAGATCGCGGGCCAGTTGAGGGTCGAAGGCTCGATCAAACGCGAGGGGGCCGATCGCGCGACGCTGGTGGCCGCCGTGAACCTCGACAACTTTCAGTGGAATGTGTCCGCTGACAACATCTGGCACGAGGACCATCTGGAACTGATCGCGACGGCGTCGGCTGTCACCGCTGGCGAAATGACGCTCAAGCGCGTCGAGGCCGCGTCGCTGAAGATGACGAGCGGTAATGACATCCTCGCCGCGAAGTTGCAAGCGGCGGTCGATCTGCCCACGACAACCGCCGCGCGCGACACGACGGCCACGTGGCCGGTGACGGCGACGCTCACGGGCGGGTTGGGAACGTGGCAAAACCGACTGAAGCCGTTCTTCGTGT
>JAYTXB010000817.1:0-2176 GCA_043743205.1 Schlesneria sp. | reverse complement strand
GTTTTTCGTTGTATGGCCGTATTGGTGGTGGTTCCCGCGACAGTAGGTTTGACCTGTAGTACTTTGTAAACCGTCTTTGTGTTGTTCATGACGGTTGATTTGCTCGAAGAAATGTTTGTGGGAAAGCATCAATGAGCCTGTTTCAACGCGAAGACATCCTTTCCAGGCTGCGAGCCAAGGTGGCTGCCGGGCAGCCGATTATTGGAGGCGGGGCCGGGACGGGGCTGTCCGCCAAGCTGGAGGAGGCGGGGGGGATCGACCTGATTGTGATCTACAACTCGGGCCGCTTTCGGATGGGCGGACGAGGCTCGCTCGCGGGGATGATGCCCTACGGCGATGCGAATGCCATCGTGATGGACATGGCTCGCGAGGTGCTTCCCGTCGCCACGAAGACGCCCGTACTGGCCGGTGTCTGCGGGACCGACCCGTTTCGCGTGATGCCGCTGTTCTTGAAAGAGGTGCAGGCGGCGGGGTTCTCGGGCGTGCAGAACTTTCCCACCGTCGGCCTGATCGACGGCGGCTTCCGGCAGGGACTCGAAGAGACCGGGATGGGCTACGGGTTGGAAATCGACATGATCCGGATGGCTCGCGAGTTGGGGCTGCTCACCACGCCGTACTGCTTCAATGACGATGAGGCCGCCGCGATGGCCAAGGCGGGAGCCGACATCCTGATCCCACACATGGGCCTGACGACGAAGGGGATGATCGGCGCGACCTCGGCCGTGACGCTCGAAGAGGCTGCCCGGCGCTGCCAGTCGATGCACGACGCGGCCAAGCGCGTGAAGCCCGACATCCTAGTTCTTTGCCACGGCGGCCCGATCGCCGAACCCGAGGACGCTCAATACATCCTCGACCACACCGAGGGGATCGTCGGCTTCTACGGAGCCAGCTCGATGGAACGCCTCCCCGTCGAACCGGCCATCACCAACCGCATGCGCGAGTTCGCGGCGATCAAGTTCCACAAGTGAGACTGAATGCGCATCACACGGGCTTGATCGCGATATTCTTGGTGAGCCGTGTGCCGTCAGGCCACGGGTTCTTGGTCTCGGTCAGAACCCGCAGCCTGACGGCATGCGGCTCGCCAAAGTCACAGATCAAGACGCGTCTGAGATCGTCATTTAAGATCGGGCAGTGTGAGTCGAGTGCGAGGATGGTTGGCATACGGCCAGTCGCTCGGTTGATACGCGATGGCGAGTTCGGGCGTTTCAAAACGAACTCCATCCTGTGCGAGGCTGTGCATCAGGCGATCGAGCGTGCCGGTGGTGAGCAGCGTCCGTTCGACAGCATAGACCGCCCGGCCCGAGTGAACTGTTTCTTCAAACGCTTTGAGGAGCTGCGCGAAGTGGCCGAACGGGCGTCCGTCTTGAAGGCGAATCCATGTGGCGAGCGGCTCAGTGCGTCCCTTCAGTTTGGCGGCGAAGGCGAACTCAGGAGTGAGTGTCCCGGTCATCGCGACGGCCGATTTCAAACCGTTCTTGTGTTCGAGCAGGAAGAGGGCGGCTCCCTTCTGCTTGGCCCAATCGGGATGAGATGAGACTGAGCCGGGAAGCGTGGCGAGAGCCGTTTTGAAGAGGTCCACCGACCAACGCCCTGCGTCCGCCGCACGGTAGATCGCGTCCCCTTGTAGAGCTTGCACGGCGACAATCCCCGACTCGCCTCCACGCCGACGTTCGATCATGGCCTGATGGGCTTCGAGCGTGTGGATGCCATAGATTTCGAGGCCATCCCAACCGACGGTGACGACCGATTCGATCTCATCGCTGCGGTCGAGTTCCAAGGTGGGGAACCGCCAGGCGACCGGGACCGATGACCCGGCGAGGAACGGAATCTTACGTTCGCACGCGGTGTCGTACATGAACTTGGCATCGTCCCACTTGTACGCAAGATGCTTGTCGTTGAAGACCGGCACCACTTTGCCTCCGCGCTGCAACGCCGCCGCGATCCCCTCAAAAAAACGACGACGCGGATACATGTGCTGCTGCGTGTCGGGGGTGTGCGGGTAGTCGCCGTGTTCGCCGATACTCAGCACTCCCGCGACCTGAACCTGATCGGTGCCGAGCGTGATCGCTTCGTCGATGGTCTGGGCGATCCGAAAGCCGTGCTTGTCCGCCAGCTTGCGAGTCAGGTCGTCCGGCCCCACTTGATCGACGTAGATCGAGGCCAGTTTGAGATCGGG
>JAYTXB010000816.1:0-11709 GCA_043743205.1 Schlesneria sp. | reverse complement strand
TTAGGCGAGCGGCATGTGTTGGCATACCCAGTCGTAGGATGGACGCCTCGTCCGTCCGTCACTACCAGCGGCGACTCGGACGGACGAGGCGTCCATCCTACGGGTCAATCTTTTCTTGCCGCTCGCCTTAGAAGCCCCGCGCCTGACAGAACTCTCTCTCCTGCGCATCGTCGCCGCTCCGGCCAGCTCAGAGAACTCGCGCGCGGGAACCACACCGAGTCACGAACACGATTGGCTCGCTCAGGGTTGCCCTATTGCTCTGTGGATAGCACCGCGATACAGAGCGTCTGCCAACATGAACTCGCTTCAGCGTGAGTGATCTCTTCATCAAATGCCTGATCCGAAGCGGGCTTCCGGCCGTAGTGGTCTCCCACTCAAACCATTCGATCACGCATCAGTGCCCCCCTCATTTCTCACACACACGAGGTTCCTCATGGACAACGAATTTGCTGGCTCGCCCAAGACTTGGCCGCCACTGGGCCTCCCCACCGGCAGCGTTCGCGCGCTGTTGACGTTGATCGTTGTCGCGGTCGTCGTGACGAAGATGGTCTTCCATCGCCCGCCCGATTCCATCTGGATCGAGACCCTGTTGATCGCGCTTGCGCATTACTTCACGTCGCGCCGGTTTGTGTCGTTATCACCCGAGATCATGCAGCGGCTGGAGGAAGACGGAACGATCGACCGCGAGCGACATCCGCTCTACTTGCCCAAGAACACCATCCGGTTCCTCATCATCGCCGCGTTCGTGGGCTTGGGTGCGCATCTGTATCGCGAAGAGCGACTGTTCGAGCCGAAAACGATCGCTCTCTTGAGCATGGTCTTCGCCTACCTGCTGGGAGCGATCGCGGGAGGCATCGCGAACTGGTTCAGCCGCCGCCGCAGTCAGCCCGCCTCGGGAACATGGGGCGACATCAAAGCCCTGATCGTCCTGACCGCCATGCTGACCGTCGCCGTCGTCGAACTCCTCGATGCGGGCGCATTGCTGCACCCGCTGGTCGAACGAATCTCGCTCGGCCTGACGCTCTTCTACTTCGGTTCGAGGTAGGTGGCTCTCAGGAAAGAAAAGAGGGGTGTTGGCTTGCAACTCATCCCAACAAAGCGACCTGTCATCAGGCAGCTCTACCTCGCGCGGTCAGGATTGACCGGCTGACGAGTCTCGCGAACCCCTTCGGCCTGGGTGGATTACTTTTCAACGGGCCGGTATCCGCGTTACCGGCAACCTGTGAATAATCCGGACAAACACTCATCAGCCGGACTTGTTTGTGTTGGATGGCATCGCAATAGTCTTGTTCGTCGTCATGGATGCGACGCAATACTACTCGGTGTTGCGCGTTCCGCAGCTACTCGTCGTGTGTTTCGCATCGACGTGCAACCGCTGCGAGGTTTGCCCCATCTCAGTTCATTTTTCGAGAGGAAGCCTGTCATGAGAAGTCGTCGCGTTGTGTTAAAAAGCTTGGTTTTACTGCTCTGTTGCTCGATCACTGGCTGGTCTCAGGACACCGCCAAACCGACGACAAAGGGGAAAGCCGTCGAGAAAAAGACCACGAACCGGCTCCCGGCCAACTACGGCAAGTTGGGACTGACCGATGCACAGAGGGACAAAGTCTACGCAATTAACGACAAGTACGAATCGCAGTTGGATGCCCTGGAAGATCAGCTGAAAGCGCTCCGAGCGAAACGCGGTACAGAAGTCGAAGCTGTGCTGACTGCTGAACAGAAAAAGATTCTCAAGGACGTGACTGAAGAGTCCAAGGAGAAGGGAACCAAGTCCAAGGCCAAAGCAGACGATACCAAGGCGAGTGAAAAAGACGCCGCTGATGCCAAGCCGAAGAAGTAGTGGTTGGCAGGTGCCAATTCTGTGGGAGTCTTGCTGCCGAACTGCGTCACCGTTCTTGACGAGCGGTTTACGAAGTGCGACTGAAAAGACAGCTCACTGGAAATCTCACAACTGACCGACAGCCGGACTCAACTTGGGTCCGGCTGTTGTTTTTCGCGACTCGCTGAAAGTCGTGGAGTATGCCGCACGTGCGCCGCATCGTAGCTGAAGTTTGAGTGTTCCGATCATGGGCTTACATCAGCGGAGCCACTTGCCTGACAATCTTTCCGCTGGCGGATACTCTTCGAGCAAGCAAGCCTGCCTGCTCGACAGAACGTCTCGCATCCCTCGGTTTTTGGCTAACTCTGGAATCGACTCGAAGGAACATTCAAGTGCGAAAGTTGTCCCTGCTGTTTGTGTTTGTAACTGGCTTGGCCTTCGCTGGCGACTCGCCGCAGTTTCGCGGGCCGGGTGGGGAAGGGCATTCGACAGAGAAGAACTTGCCGTTGAAGTGGAATGAGACCGAGAACGTGCGTTGGAAGGCCGACATCGCGGGATTGGGCTGGTCCACGCCGACGGTCGTGGGGTCTCAGGTTTGGATCACGACGGCGACTGACGACGGGAAGTCGTTGAGAGTCCTCTGCCTGAATAAGGATTCGGGCGCGATCGAGCAGGATGTCGAAGTCTTTCATCGCGATGAACCGGGCAAGATTCACGGCAAGAACAGTTATGCCTCGCCGTCGGTCGTTGTTGATGGCGACCTCGTGTTCGTGCATTTCGGCAAGCTCGGGACCGCGTGCTTGAACCGACAGGCCAAGCCCGTTTGGGCCACCGAATTCACTTACAACCATCGTCACGGTCCAGCAGGAAGCCCCATCGTGGTGGGCGAACTGCTGATTCTCAGTTGCGATGGTGGAGACACGCAGTTCGTCACGGCACTCGACAAGCGGACGGGCAAGGAGGTTTGGAAGACCATGCGCGAGGGAGCGATGGCCTACTCGACGCCGCTCTTGATTGAAGTCGATGGTCAGCCTCAAGTTGTCAGCACGGGTGGCGAGTGGGCGATGGGCTACGAGCCTCAGACCGGCAAAGAGCTGTGGCGGTTCCGCTACCCGAAGGGTTACTCGAATGTTCCTCGCCCCGTTTTCGGACAGGGGTTGGTGTTTCTGTGTTCGGGCTACGACAAGCCGTGGTTGTATGCGGTGAAGCCGAACGGTTCGGGGGACGTGACGGAAACGCACATGGCGTGGAAGCTGGACCGAGGCGCGCCGCTGAATCCCTCGCCACTATTGATCGGCGAAGAACTGTACATCGTCAGCGACAATGGGATCGCTACGTGCCTCAACGCAAAGTCGGGTGAGCAACATTGGCAGCAACGTGTGGGAGGCAACTTCTCGGCGTCGCTGCTGCATGCGGATGGTCGCGTCTACATGCTCGATGAAAACGGGAAGACGTATGTCTTCGCCCCGACGAAGGACGAGTATCGCGAACTCGCGGTCAATGAAGTCCCGGGCCGCTCACTTGCCAGCATTGCCGCTGCCGACGGAGCCTTGTTCTTGAGAACTGACAAAGCTGTGTACCGGCTTCAGGCTGGGAAGTAGCGCCCCCGACGAAGGTAAGATCGCGCGACTCCCAAGTCCGGTAGGGTGTGTGGAGTCTTCGGAACACACCGTTCTTCGGCGTGAGGATGGTGCGTTTTGAAGACTTCACGCACCCTACGAAACTGTTGAGGTGGCGAGCGCGTGGTCTGGAGCGTTCGATGTCTGGCGTTCACCCTTGGCGTTCCATTGAGCGACCATCTCGATCAGCGCGGCACGGTCAATGGGCTTGGCAAGGTAGTCGTCGCAGCCAGCATCAAGGCACAGTTGGCGGTCGCCTGACATCGTGTTTGCAGTGAGCGCAATGATCGGGATCAGGTCTCCGCACTGTCGCAATTCGCGTGTGGCTGAATAGCCATCGAGAATCGGCATCTGCATGTCCATCAGGATCAGGTCGATGGCCGGACCACGGCCTCGCGAAGCGCTGACGAAATCGACTGCGACTCGCCCGTTGTCGGCGATCATCACTTCAGCTCCCGACTTTTGGAGCAGGAATGCAATCAGTCGCTGGTTGTCCAGCCCGTCCTCGGCCAGCAGGATGCGGCAACCGTTTAAGCTCGGATAGACTCGGGGTGCGGCCGCGATCTGTTGTTGTGCTGGCTCAAGGAAATTCCGCGTCGTAGGCCGCAGCGCGTCGCAGTGACCAACGGCGATGGTGGCGACGAACGAGCTGCCGCGACCGAGTTCACTGGTGACGGTCAGATTGCCATCGAGCATCTCGGCCATCCGCTTGCTGATGGTCAGTCCGAGTCCCGTACCGCCGAACCGGCGCGATGTGGACGAGTCGGCTTGTGTAAACGGCTGGAACAGGCGTGAGACGTGTTCAGGGTCGATGCCAATACCTGAGTCGATGACCTCAAGCACCAGCTTCATCGGCAGTTGTGCTTCGGCAGTCAGCGATTGGTCAACCGATCGAACGACGATGCGGATGCCACCGGTCTCCGTGAATTTGATCGCGTTGCCGACGAGATTGACCAAGATTTGCCTCAGTCGCGTCGGATCGGTCGTGATGTACTCGGGCACGTCCACAGCACATTCGGCAGACAACGACAGACCCTTTTCATTGGCTCGAAACTGAAATGTTCCGACGAGATCGGCGACGAGATGCCGCACGGATGTCGGGACCGATTCGACCGTCATCATGCCCGCTTCGATCTTTGAGAGATCAAGAATGTCGTTGATAATGGTGAGCAGATGTTCGCCGTTCCGACGGATGGCCTGAATTGCGCGAGTCCGATTTTCGGGTGAGTGGCTCCAGTCATCATCCGTCAGCAGTAAGTCGGCAAACCCGAGAACGGAGGTCATGGGCGTGCGCAGCTCGTGGCTCATGTTGGCGAGGAACTCGCTCTTGGCGCGATTGGCGGCCGACGCCTGCAAGTTGACCGCGCGCAGTTCTGCGGACTGTTGCTCGATCTGAGCGTGGGATGCTTCCAGCTCTCGCGTGAACTGACGGAACTCTGCTTCGAGCCGCTTCCGTTCGGTGATGTCGCGCGAGCAGCAAACG
The DNA here is from genome assembly GCA_043743205.1 of Schlesneria sp. Lineage (GTDB taxonomy): Bacteria > Planctomycetota > Planctomycetia > Planctomycetales > Planctomycetaceae > Schlesneria. The sequence goes on along the minus strand of JAYTXB010000816.1, from coordinate 6,791 downwards.
ATGAACGTGACTTTGCCATTGGCTTCTTGCACCGGATTGGCCGAGGTCTCCATCCACAAGTAATGGCCCTCGCGATGACGGCAGCGCCATTCGATGCGCGTGCGTTGGCCTTGCAGGTTTTGGAGGCGCGCGGCCTCAATCTGCGGAAGATCCTCCGGATGAACTCGCGTGGCGAAGTCTGAAGTCAGGAATTCCTCGGATGTGTACCCGAGCATGCGGAAGCCGGATGGACTCAAGTAGACTGAAGTTCGTTGGGGAGTCGCGACACTGATAAAGTCTTCCAGAGAATCGGTCACAATTTGGAACAACTCGCGACTGGCTGCCATCGACTCCTGAGCCTGCCGACGTTCGGTGACATCGCACGCCGCCCCCACGATCATCGTCTGTCCATCGGGTCCAGCAGGCATTGCAGATGCCGTACACGATCGCCAGCGATACGTCCCGTCCTGATGGCGCAGACGATACTCGATGCACCCTGAAGTCCCCGTCGCGATTAGGCTCGCCGCGAAGTCGTGACATCGTGCGGCATCATCCGCGTGAACGAGCAACTCAAAGGGTTGCCCCATCAATTCGGTCGAGGTGTATCCGAGCAGTCGCTGGCAATTCGGAGACAGGTAGACCACGTTTCCAGCAGGAGTCAGCATGAAGAAGACATCGCTGCCCAGTTCGATCAATGTGCGGAACCGGTCCTCGCTGGATCGAAGCGCCAGTTCTGTGAGCTTCCGTTCGGTGATGTCTTGAAACGCACCGAACAACCGCTGGGGAGGACCATCGCAGTCCTCGACCTGCCCCATCGCACGGACCCAGATCGCCCGGCCACGCGCGGTGATGAATGGCAATTCCAAATCCCACGGCGTTCCATCCTCAATCGACTTTTGGACGGCCGCAGCAATCATCGGCCGTACATCGGAATGGTAGTAGCTGATGGCCGTTTCGAGTGTCGGTTGATGGCCTGGCTCGACCTCGTGAATGCGGCAGACTTCGTCGGACCAAATCGGCCGCATCGTGGTGAGATCGAGTTCCCATGCGCCAATCTTGGCCAGCGTTTCCATTTGTCGCAGCAGTTGGGGCCGATGCAGGTGATCGCTTTCTGCGGGTCGGCGCGCATGAATGTCGATGCACGTGACGACCAAACCCGCGACCGTCGCTCGATCCGTCAGGATTGGCACTCCCGTGGCCGACTGCCAACGGTAGTGACCCTTCGATCGACACAAACGGAACTCAATATGAAATGGTTGCTGGACGAGTGCGAACTGGAGACAGGCACTTTGGACGGCAGAAACATCGTGTGGGTGAATCGTTGGGGTAGTCAATTCGCCGTTGCCAGTGGAGCGTGTGAACCGCTTCCAACCGGAGTTGAAGTGAACGGGGACTCCCGCTGAGTTGGCGATCCAGATCGGCATGGGCGATCCCTCGGCGTGTTCACACCAAGCACGCAGTAACTCACTCGTGGAGTTGTTCGCGGCCAAGGCTGCTGCCGACTCGTGGTTCTCCGGGTGCATGCCGTCGCGCTGCCTCACACTGTGTTCGGATCGGATGATCCGGACTCGCCGATTAGGCGGGATCGGACACTCAGGGATTTGGCCAACGATCAACCGTCGGCCACTCCCCGGCATCAAATCTCCGCGTCAACAAACACAAAGGGCTCTCGGCCATTCCTGTTGGCCCTCAGAAATTAGCCGCAGGGCGCTAGCCCCGGTTAAGAAATCGAACCGGGGCTAGCGCCCTGCGGCTGATGCACCACAAGAATCAACACGAATGGCGAAGAGCCACACAAAGTCTTCGGCGAGTCTCGCCATGATCGTGAGCGATCTTGATCAATGCACACTGGCTGATGGCACTTGGTGTCACACTGTGGCGATTCCAACAAACGTAGCGGTCGCATGAGGCGGGCTGAGATGCGGAAACAGACGGAAGCGAAACTGATTCGACACGGAACATTGTTCGACGCGCATCAAGTCTGCGGTGAAACCCCGCGCGGGTTGAAGTGAGACGTTTAGGAGCGGCGCATCAATCACTGTCGGAGTTTGGTGAGCCGGATGCCGTGAGGCCCCGGATTGTTCGGCGAAGAACCCGGGGCCTCACGGCACCCGGCTCACCTCGACCATCAGATTGATACCGCCAGTGATTGATGCGCCGGTCCTTAGCCGCAACGCCGACGGCATGCGTGCGATCTCTAGGTTTGACCGCGTTCTCTCCCACGCTGTTGGCGTCGGGGCCAAACGTGGAAACGTCTCATTCCCGTCCGCGTGAGGTATCAACGATCGAGCCGAGCCAGTTCCAACTATTTGATGGCCACGCTCAGTCGTGATGACTCGGCGTCGAAGGGAATGTCTTCGGACTTGAGGCCGAAATGTTTGGCGAGGTTCTCGCGCAGAGCGGTGACATCGGCGACTCGCGTCAGGCGGCACGTCGTGTGGCCGTCGTTGGACAGCAGTGTGTAATCGGTGCCGGTGGCGTTGAGCGGCTTCAGTACGGCTTCGACCAGCTTCTGCTGTTCGTTCTCGGTCAGTTCGCGATTGATCGCGATGGTGACAGGCGGCAAGTCGGTCTGGCCCGTGGCGGATTGCTGGGCGAGTTGCTGCATGCGCGGCCAAGCGAGCGCAAGCGAAACGATTGCCGGACCAACGGCCTGCTGGAACTGCCCGCGGTTTTGTGCGGCGAGCAACTGGTCGAGCAACCCGTCCGCCTGCGTCAGTCCTTCCAACACGCGCGGCTTCGCAACTTGGAACTGCTCGGGGAGCTTGGCCAGCCAGACGCGATCGGCTTCGATTCCGGCGGACCATTGCGTGACGAGCGACTTCGGCAACCAGTGGCCATCGTGCTTCACGTAAACGATCTCGACCGGTTGCTCATCACGTGGGCTTTGAAAACTCAGGACGTGTTCTTCACCCGCCACTTTGATTTGTTCGACCTTGATGTCAGCGAACTGCCGCGCGAGATCGGCTCCCACACCGAGGCCGATCGCGTCGAGTTGCTTCACGAGGTTCGAGGCATCGCCCGGCAACAGCGACTTCGCGTGAACCTGCTTCAGCGACTCCAAGTCTCCCATGCGGCTGGTCGCAAATTGATCGAGCAGTGAAACCGCCTCGTCCCAATGTTTCCGCATCGGCTCGGACTCGGGCCGGTTCGCAAAGAGATCGAGTTCCAGAATGAACGCCTTCTTCGTCCGCAACACCTCGACCGACTTGCGCAGCGTGACGAAGAGCCGCGTCCAGACTTCCGCATCCATCTTCGAGGCGAACTCGTGAACGAGACCGTCCACGTCAGCTTGGTAACTCGGCGGCAGGAACTCGTACGCGCTGGCCAACTCACCGCGCTGAATGGCTCCGAGCGTTCGTTTCACGGCGGCCAAGGCGGAGTCGTCATCGAGTGGCGTGGTCGAGGCAGTCGCGCCACGTGTCTCCGCCGTGGAGTCACCCGAGTTGAGGTCAGACGTTTCGTTCGCCGTGACGGCGGGCGACTTCGTCTCCATCGAGGTCTTCGCAGATCCACAGCCGCACGTCGCGACGACCATTCCCAACAAGACCGAACCGAACCAACGACGCGACGTGTTCACGATTGCCCCCAATCTCTCAGACTCCAACAACACTGATCTCGTTCGCCATGCGACACCCGCGAATCATGCGAGGGAGGATGATAGCGAGAGCCGTGTGTCAGGAGCCAATATGGTGTGGCAACGTTGGCGCGTTATTGATGTAGTAGCCCGTTTCAAAGGGCATTTGGGGGGCGAGGCTCCTGCCGAGTCCTCCCTTTTTCATCGGACTGCAATCCGTGGATCGTTTCTTCATAGAGACCGGTTTGCGTCGTCGGTGCCGTGTGTTGTTCGACGATGGCAAATAGATCAGGACCATTCCGGCGGAATTCCTCCAGCAGCAAAATCGCGATTTCGATCTCCTCCGCGCGACTGACAGCATGTAAATCAACGCTACTTCTTGCCTTTACCGCTTGGATGACCGCTTCCCGAGGAATTCTCCATTTCTCACACACCAACATTGCGCATGACCGAGCATGTGACGCTCGATGAGCAAGTGGCTTGGTGATATCCAAGGCGTTTCGCCGACTTGAACTGAAGGACATTTCATCCCCGAGATTTGGAGTCGATCTTTTAGTGGCCGGGTGAGATGGAGGTTCTGCGCGTCGTTCGTGGAACATTACGTTGTCGGGCTGAGGGCATCGACGGCACGCAATGGGGTTGGTTCGTTCGGAGCGGTTTCTGAAGGGTGGTCTGGTGGCAGGTCCCAGTCTTCGAGAATTTGGGGGTGCTTCGTCAGGCGATGCAGCAGGCTGATCGCGCCGAGCGCGGCGAGGCAAAGGAGAGCGGGTTCGTAACGCAACATGCCAGGTTCATTTGCGACCGAGCTGATTTCGTGGCGGAACAGCCAGCCGAAGAAGCCGTCATCGGGAACTTGATCTCCGACTCGACCATGCAAGACGGCGAGCGCGTTGTAGACGAAGTGAAAGACCATGCCGGGGAAGATGCTGCGCGCGCGAACGCAGATCGCACCGAGGACCACGCCGAGTAGCGCGGCGTTGAAGACCTGTTGCGGGATCATGTGAATTATCCCGAAGGCCATGCTGGAGATGGCGATCGCTACGCCGACTTTGCCCGAGCGTTTGAAGCCGCTGAGCAAGAAGCCGCGAAACGCCAACTCCTCGCAGATGGCTGGAGCCGCTGCGAAGGCCAACAGCACGAGCCACAGAGGCTGGTTGTCGCTCGACATGAGTTGCATGGTTTCGGCCAAGCCTGGCGGTGGCTTCGGGAAGAACCAGCGGAGACTCATCTGGAGTTCGACTGTCAGCGGATGCAAGGCAAACGGCAGCAGCGCCGCACAGCCGAGCCGACCGAAGCCCGGCCACCGGAGTGAGAACGTGCGGCGAACGCTCGTGGTCAGCATCACGCCCATCATCAGCGCGGGGGTCGCGATCAAGGCGATCTGTTGGATCACGAGCAGCTGCATCGTGAGCAGGCCGCGCGACTCGGGACTCGCGCCGACCATCGCCGACTGCATCGACTTCAACGTCGCGAACTGCAGTAACAGGATCAGCAGGAAGCAAAAGCCCGCCTCGGTGAACGTCGGTGTCGGCTCCTTGTCGCGCAGCAGGTGCTTCACCCACAGCCGCAGGTCGAAACGTTCGGCTTCGCGGAACAAGACCTCTTCGCTGCCGAACTGTTCGATCGCCCACCAGAGCGCCAGCAGGCTGTAACCGATCGACGTGACGAGGACCGGGATGACGTAGTAGTAGATGTCGAACGAAGGACCGGTCGCTTTGAGCAACCCCTTCAAGAGCAAGCCCGGCCCGATGACGGGCATCACGCTGTAGAACGGTTCGATCTCGGATGCGGGCGATGAGCAGAAGACCGTCAGGCCCATCGTCACCATCAACAACGGCGTGAGATAGTACTGCCCTTCCTTGCTGCTCTTGGCGAACGTCGCCAGCGCGAGGCACAGCGCACTGAAGAGACTCGCGAGCGGCAGCAACATCACCAGCACCCAGACGAGCGACGACAACGGAGGCAGCGCGAGATCACCCAGCCTAGACGCGGCACCGCCACCCGAGGCCAGCGACGCCATGTACTTGCCGGTGAAGCCGAGGCTCCCCAGATTGAGTATCGCGGTCGAGGCACTGAACAGCATGACCGTCAGAAACTTGCCCAACACAATCTCCGTGCGCGTGGCGGGACAGATGAGCAGCGTCTCCATCGTCCCGCGTTCCTTCTCGCCCGCGCCGAGATCGACCGCCGGATAGAAGGCTCCAGTCAGAGCCATCAGGATCAGCAGCGCGGGGAAGAGCTTCGCCCAGACATTGGCCGACATTTGCACTTGCTCGGCAAGGTCGAGTTCCGTTGGCTTGACGGGCGTCGGCAAGTTTTCGGGAAGGCCGCTGTCGCGCAAATACTCCTTCAACAGTGAACGCTCCCATTCGTCGAGGACACCCGTCACACGGTTGTGAGCGATCACCGACTTCTCGTCGGCGCTATTCTGCACGATGACGGGACGCGGGTAGTCGAGCGCCACTGGTGGTGCATCGGCACTGCGCCGAGACAACTCGCCACGCAGGCGCTCCAGATTCGCTTTAAAGTCGGCCGGGATGACGATCAAGACTTGGATACCACTGTCGGAGAAGAGCGCCCCCAACGGATCGGAGACCAGCCGCAGTTCGCCCTGCAAACGAAGAGCTTCTGGAATCTGCTTGGCTTCACGCGCGGCGATGAGTTGCGTTTCCAATTCCATCCGTTGCTTGAGTTGCCCGCGTAACCGAACGGCACGCTCGACGAGTTCCTTCCGTTCGGCAGACTCTTCCCTCGACAGTGTGTTCGTCGGCGCGGCGGGATCGACGGTCGGTGCCGTATCGGTGAAGACACGGAGCTTGTCGGAGTCTGCTGGGAAGTGGAACCACGTCTTGGCGAAACGGTCTCCGATGACGAGTGGCAGTGATGGCAGGTTGTCAGCGCCGAGGATGACGACGGTGCGCGGCTGCTCCGAAAACAGCACGGTCATCTGGACCATGCCGATCCCCATGACCGGGTACAGCAGCAGCGGCAACACGGCAACCATAAACAACGTGCGACGGTCGCGAAGTTGGTCCAAGACCTCGCGGCGAAAGATGAGCAGAATGTTTCGCCACTTCATGAGCTTCAACTCTTTCCGATGATTTTGGATTTGTCCCCTCTCCCGCCCGTCTTCGGGGGGAGAGGGCTAGGGTGAGGGGGGTGCATTCACTGCGGTCATCTTCAGCCTGAATGAGAGGCATCTCGGCTTGATTCCACATTGGCATGGTGGATTCAT
>JAYTXB010000815.1:0-2425 GCA_043743205.1 Schlesneria sp. | reverse complement strand
CGCGCGGCACTCGGATAACCGGGCGTGTGGTCGGTGCCAAACAGATCGTTATCGACGGTCTTCGGCACGCCGACGCCGACCATCTCGTGACCGTGCTCGGTGGCGTACTTCGTCACGCGATGAATCGTGTCCATCGTGTCGTTGCCGCCCGCCATGAAGTAGTAGCGGATGTCGTACTTCTTCAGTTGCTTGAGGACCGCCGGGAAATGCTCGTCCTTTAGCTTGAGGCGACTCGACCCGAGGGCACTCCCCGGCGTGGACCTCAGCCCGCGCAGCACGTCCGGCGATTCGCTTCCCAAATCGACGAGGTAGTCGTTGAGCACGCCCTCAATCCCGAACCGCATCCCAAAGACACGGCCCACCCCCTGGGACTTCATCGCCGCATCGACGACTCCCGCCAGAGACGAATTGATGACCGAAGTCGGCCCACCCGACTGACCCACCAACACGTTGCCAGTTGCCATTCCACACGACTTTCAAAGGAAGAGGTTTTGACCCTGATTGAAGAATTCTGAAGCGAGCCGGGTGCCGTAAGGCCCCGGGTTCCGCGATGATGAACCCGGGGCCTTACGGCACCCGGCTCGCCTGTTCGCTCGAAGAACGATCATTCGTCCAAACGCCCCACCCAAGACAGCAATTGTTTCCAGAACTGAGCGTAGTCACTACCGACTTCGATCGCAGAGGCTCCCGCCGCCTGAGCCTTCACTCGCTCCGGCCCCCAATCGACAAATCCGCCCACCCAATGAGGGGCGACATCGCTCATGAAGGCGGCCGTACGGCCCAATCGGTACTTGTCGGCGACGAGCGCCGGGTAAGTCACTCCATCATCCGTTTTCCACTGCTCCGCTTCCTCGTCGTACCAAAAGCGGAATGAGATCGCATCGAGGAGCGGCCATGCCGATTGTCTGGGCGTGACCTTGTTGAGACCGCCGACCGTGGGTGGTGACTTGCGCCACGGCAAGCCGCCCAGGATATGTTGTTGAACTCGAAATCCATCGTTTGATTCGTCATTCGACGGATAACGATCCGATTCGGCCAGAACCGTTGGCTGTGAAAAATTGATCCGGTCATCGTGGCGGGCCATTTCCACTGGCAACGCTTTCGCCAAGGGAGCCACATCCCAGTCACCACCGAGACCTCGAAACGACTCCCAACCGCCGATCATGAGCAGGCCCATCCCACCTTCGATTTGTTTCAACACGATCTCTTGCAGGTCGTCGTCGAACTGAGTGGCCGGATAGTCGCTGAGGATCAGCAGCGAATGAGGCCGCTCGATCACCTCGCGCGTCATCGGGACGTGGCTCGGCAGATAGTCGAAGGCCCAGCCGAAATGACTCATCAGTCCGGCGAGGTAGCTGGCGGCACCATCGAGGTTCGTGTCGCCGCAGTAGAGGATCGGAGCGGGCATCGAGACGGCTTTGAATCTTAGGGGAGAGTGTCGTTGAGCGGGCGCGGGGCGATGTATAGCAGCCACTGAGATCGGACGGAAATGTGAGCCGCAAGTAGTAACGCGGCGGCTCGCCTGTTCGTCGCGGCAACACTACACGACATCGTCAGGGCTGGCGTGGCCGTTGGCATCGAACTCAATGCGGTGGGCTGACCACTTCAACGGTGAGGCGATCTGTCGAGTTGAGTTCGAGACACTCAACAAGCCCGCGCATCGCAGCCAGTGTTCGGCGAGATTGCTCATACTAAGTCTTCGATAGCCGACGTAGGACGTGGTTAGGCGCGGATTGATCTCGACGAGCAAAGGCTGCGTCGGGTGGGCCTCGGGGAGCAGCAGGTCAAACCCGATGTGGCCGTTCAAACCGGAGATCGTCGCACACGTGCGTTGAACGAGATCACGCACGGCGGTCTCAGTGGCCTGAGGCAGCATAGCCGGGATCGAGCCACCCAAGTACGCGAAGTCTCTCGACAGTCGCTGCTCTCCGATCGGAAAAACTTCGATCTCACCGTTCGGTTGGCAATGGCATCCGACCGACAGCGGCCACCCTCGAACGAATGGCTGAATGAGAGCTTTGTCGGGAATGCCCGACCAGGCAAACGCTGTCTCAGCTCGCTGCCAATCTTCCAGTGAGCCGGTTCGCACACGAAACATCAGCGATGAACCGGCACCATCGCGCGGCTTGATGACCCACTCACTGCTACCGACCGAAGGCAGAGGCGTAGAACTCCAATCGACAATTTGTGTTGGAAGCGTGGCCAAGCCATGGTCCTCGCAATGTCGCGCGAGTTGCAGTTTGTCGCCACACAACTCGATCGCTTCCGGGGAACAGTTCAAAGTGGTCACGCCGAGTGTCAGGACGCGACGAACGCGATCTGCCAGGAGACCGTCTGTTTCCGGTGCGATCACGAGGGCCGCATCACTCGACGCAACCAGTTCATCGAACAGCCGCTGCTCCTCATCGACACTCGTGACAATCGC
>JAYTXB010000814.1:0-1074 GCA_043743205.1 Schlesneria sp. | reverse complement strand
TGGCAGCTCATCGAGAAATCGCGGCTGGCAGAGCGGGTGCGAGCCTTCGCGCCGTTTCAACGACTGCTGCTCGGATCGGGCTTTCAGCAATGGTCCGCGATCGAGAACTATGTCGCTCAAGCAACCGGACTGCCGCTGTCCGAACAACTGCGAGGGCTATGTGCGCAGTCGCTGGTATTGGCGATCTACCTGCCCGAAGGAGCGAAGCCGCAGGGGATGTTGATCGTGAGGTCCAGCGACGAGGCAACGCTGTCTCGCTCCATCGCGGCCCTAAGCAAGCTGGAACCGCAGTACATCAATCAGCCGCAACAGCATCTTGGGAAAGCCTACATCAAGCGATCGAAGTCGCCGGAGTCAAAGCAAGCTCTGTTCTACGTCATTTTCGACCAAACCCTCGTCTTGTCCGATCAAGAGGGTCTCGTTCAGCAGGCGATTGAACTTCAGGAACTTGCGTTGGCTCGTGCCGAGTTGGGGGCATCGGCCAAAGTTCGAGTTCGCACGCTGCGCGAGTCAGAAACTTTTCAAGCGGCCCGCAAACGGTTACCCAACAACAGTGCGGCGTTCATTCACGTGAACGGTCGTGCGTGGGATAAGACGTTGCATGACGGAGTGCCGCACGACCCTGCAGCAGCGGCGTTGCTTGAGGTCTGGCGTTGTGTGTCAGCGCTCGCAGGATCGCTTCGATTTGATGAAGGGTTGGCGCTGGATGTCTGTGCGGAACTCGACCGACCGCAACTGCCGAGCGGTTGGGCTGAGTTCGTGCGCTCGACGCAAGCCACCACCACACAGGCATCGCCCTCGCTGGCAACTTGGGCCGAGCGGATTCCAGCCGAGGCTCTTTTGGCGGTCTCGATGCGGGCCGACGTGCGTCCGCTCGTGCAGACTTGGTTGGCCACGGCTCCCGATGCGAAGTCGAAAGACTTCGTGCGAGGGCGGCGAGTCTTTAAGAGCCTACTCGGCGGTCGTGACCTCTTCGAGGACGTACTTCCCGCGCTGCTGTCGAACATCACCATTCACGCTTCGGCACCGATCCAGACTAGCAATCGAGCGGTTCCGTTCGAGTTGCTCGGACAG
>JAYTXB010000813.1:0-1716 GCA_043743205.1 Schlesneria sp. | reverse complement strand
TATGACGGAACTGCGGTACTTGTTCCTCGAACGCAATCAGGTCGGCGACCTCGCTCCGTTGGTCGAGATGGCGAAGAAGGACGCTGCGGGGGAACGCCGTTTCGCGCCGTACTGGAATCTTTACCTGGCAGGCAATCCGGTTTCCGATGCCAGCAAGGCTCAAGTTGCCGAACTGGCCAAGATCGGCGTCCGCGTGAAGTCGGAGTAGCGCGGCTATAATTCGCGCGGTGGGAATTGCTGGCCTCGTTCCCAAGCTCCCGCTTGGGAACGAGAACTCTTGGAAGCTCCGCTTCCTTTTGAGAGGTCAGGTTGCCCGTACTTGCACACGGAACGCCAAGCGGGAGCTTGGCAGATTGCGTTCCCAAGCTGGAGCTTGGAAACGAGGGTCAGAACGCGAACACGAGAAGCATCCGTATCATCCGCTCGCGCCGTGAGGCGGTCAGTTTCATCGCTATGCGTCCACAGCCCACCTCTCCCGCGCGTCTTCTCTCGGAGCGCTCGACCCACACCGAGCGATTGGTCTCACGTACCGAGTGGCTCTGGTTGCTCGGCGCGATTCTGTTCGGTGCCATGCTGCGGTTGAGCTTTCCCGGTCGCATGGCCGTCGAACATTTTGATGAAGGGGTCTACGCCTCCAACTTCTGGTTTGAAGTCGAGCAGGGGGGCGAGTATCCCGCGCGACATCTCTACGCGCCGCCGCTGCTGCCGATGGCCATCGAGTGGACGATGATCGTCGCCTCCCTGTGCGGGATCAAGCCGACCGGCTGCATCCCGATGATCCCGAGTCTGATTGCGGGCCTCGCCACCATTCCGTCGCTGTGGTGGGTCGGTCGTCGCTGGTTCGGCCCGAGTGCTGGCATCGTGGCCGCGTGGCTCGTCGCAGCGAGCGACTTCCACGCCTCCTACAGTCGCGCCGCCCTGACCGATGTCCCCGTCTGCCTCTTCATGCTCTGGGCCGTCTATTTTCTGTGGCTGGCCCTGCAAACCGGCACGCGCCGCGACATCCTGCTGGCCGGTCTCTTCGCGGGTCTGGCGTGGTGGACCAAGTACAACGGCTGGCTCCCCCTGGCGATTGGCCTCTCCGGAGGAACCGCCTGGCAACTGTCGCTGCCTCGCGCAGAGAGAAACCTTCGCCAATTTCTCACACGCTGGTCACTCGTCGCTCTGACCGCGTTCGCAATCTGGGCGCCCGTCCTGTGGGGACTCCAAAAGCACGGCGGCTACGCAGCCGTCGCCGCGAATCATCGGCAGTACGTTGAACCGCTCAAGTGGTGGCCGGGAAACGCAGCTAGGCTGCTCCAATTCGCGGGGCGCTATGACAATTGGCTGGGTACATCGGTTGAGATAATTGAGGCGAGGCGAATCCAATCCGCCAACCGTTTGACGGCTGCTGCGGCACTTAAGAACCGAAAAGTTTTTGAGCCAATTACGATTGTTACCCTTCCCGCACCGGTCTGGGGTCAGACTTGGTTTGGGGGACCACCACCGACTCTTTGGCAGAAGTACGAAGGAACGGTCGTTGTGCTGTCATGGCTCGCGACTCCTCTGGCCCTCTTCTTGGTCACACTCGCAACCGGATTGTGGAACATCCTCAGAGACAGCCGTTCACCGCGAGGACTGGCGATCTGGCTGCTGGGGGCCTGGGTGATCGGCCTGAGTTTGGCCACGCCCTGCTATCACACCTATCCACGATTGGCCTTTCCGTGGCTGATCGCG
>JAYTXB010000812.1:0-3566 GCA_043743205.1 Schlesneria sp. | reverse complement strand
GAGTTTCGGGGCGAGTTCGATCCGATCGCGACCAACGTCCCCGGCATCGAGGTCTGCGAACATCTGCCGCGTTTGTCGCGTGAGGCGGACAAGTTCGCGTTACTCCGTTCGTTCACGCACGCCGACTCCAATCACGGACCCGCCGATCACTGGATGCTAACGGGATACGCGCCGCGTGCCGGGTTCAATCCGAGTCTTAAGCCAAACAACCAGTTTCCTTCGCTCGGTTCAATCGTGGCCAAGTCGCTTGGCCCGCGCGGTTCGGTGCCGCCTTACGTTTGCCTCCCTCGGATGCACAGTTCGGCCGGCCCGGCGTATCTCGGCCCAACAGCGGCCCCGTTTGTTGTGGAAGCCGACCCGAGCGCCCCCGACTTCTCGGTCCCCGATCTGCTGCCTCCATTGACCGTCGATGCCGGGCGACTCGGCTCGCGCCGCGATCTCCTTCAGACGGTGGACCGCTTCGCTCGGTCGCAGGAGGCGCAGGCCAATGCCTCGGCCAACATGACACGCACGTTTCGCGAGAAGGCGTTCTCGTTGATGGCCTCGCCGCAGACGAAGGCCGCGTTCGACATCGGCCGCGAATCGGACAAGCTGCGCGACGAGTACGGTCGTCATTCACTGGGCCAGTCGCTGTTGATGTCGCGTCGGCTGATCGAAGCGGGAGTGAGGTGCGTGACCATCGACCACACGAACTGGGACACGCACTACGACAATTTCAACGTGCTGAAGAACGACCTGCTTCCTCATCTGGACAGCGGCCTCACAACATTATTGCGAGACCTGCACGACCGTAGCCTGAACCAGAAGACGTTGGTGGTTGTGATGGGTGAGTTCGGACGAACGCCGCGCGTCAACAAGGACGCCGGGCGAGATCACTGGGGACCATCGAACTGCATTTTGCTGAGCGGCGGCGGCGTGCGCGGCGGACTGGTCCTCGGCGAAACCAACGCGCGCGGTGAAAAGCCGGTCGGAGAGACCACCGGCCCGGCCGACCTCGCCGCCACGATCTGTCACTGTCTCGGCATCAACCCCGACGACGAGTTCCACACTCCCGAAGGCCGTCCGGTGAAAATCACTAACAGCGGCAAGGTGATTCGTGGGCTGCTAAGTTGATTTCGATCACTTGACCTTTGGTACTTCGGCGGGACTGATGGGGTCGTCGATCTCAGCTTGGGTCAGATTTCGCACTTTAATCTCCTTCAGTCCGGAAACTGTCGAGTAGCACGAGACGCCGAGCGGGCGAGACAACTCTACTTCGGCACGGATCGAAATTTTGCGGCCCTTCGTTTCGACACCGACGACTTGCTTGTCGTCGATCCAGCCCATCAAGCCTTTTTCACTGACACGCAGTCGAATCTGGTACCAGCGGCCTTTCTCGAACGACTCATAGCGCGAGGTCTCGTTGTTCGCGGCATCCAGTCCATCCAGGCTCGAGATTCCCACGACGCCGCCGCCCCAACCGCCCACGATGAAGCTACACGGCGTTTCCTTGATCGGGAACGTCAGCCCGCAGAAGAAGTCGCTTCCGTCAATCCGTTGCGCGAGCAATGAGAGTTCGTAATTGATCTTCGGCAGATCGCCGCCCGTCCACGTGATGCCCGTCATCTCCGAGCCTTGCTGCATCACGATCAGGCCGTCTTTGACCGCGACTTCGCCTTCGCCGCCGAACTCGGAGCTCTTCCAATTCTTGAGCGACTTGCCGTCGAAGAGCGACTTCCATTCGGGAGCCTTCGCAGCGGGAGTCGCTTCATCGGCGGAACACGAGACGCCGATCGCACTCGACCCCGCCCACAAGCCTGTGGCGACTGCCATCGCACCGAGGACCACGCGCGGCAAGAACGCCGGTGCCAACAACACTCTCTGCAACGAAGTCAGACGTTGAGCCAACGATACGATTCTCGACATGACTAAGACTCCTTGGAGCAAGGTGGTGAAAGCGGAACGTTGCCGGATGGCAACGGCGGCAGGATTGCGTTTCACCACGTCGCGTTCAAGTCGGAGCGACGCAATTCATCGCGAAGACCGCTCCGTTCGACGCCGCTTGCCGTGAAATGTTGCGGCACGCCATTCGGTTGCAGTGTCGCAGGGGGACAAGTCGTTTAAATCGCTGCCGAGTCTTGATTGGCCCGCGGCTGACGGTCAGCGGAGTTCATTCCTCCGGTCACTTGTTGGTCTGGGTGAGTTCATCACGACGCGGGGCGTGGCCCACGCGGCTAAACGACGACGATGAGCCGTCGCACTTTGCTAAGGGTATCACCGTCAGGTTTCGTCATCATGCGTATCACCGACGAGAAGTCTATTGATGTCGGCTCGATGACCGCAGAGCGTGCGCTGGCGGCGATCAACGGCATTGCGCGTCTCTTGGAACGCTTGCAGCGGCGTGACGTGTCCGTGCCGCCGCAACGCAAAGAGACCAACTCCCCGTCTTCCGAACGCGAGTTGCTCGGGCTGGAAGCGGAAGTTCGCAGACTCAGCCGCGAGCGATCAGTCGCTCGGATTGAAAACCAACTTCTCCACGAACTGACCGCCCGTCGCGATGCGACCGCCGCTGCGGATTCATTGTTGGGACGGCTCGTTCCCGAGTGGTCGGGTGAGGTTGCGGTGATCCTGGATGTCACGCAGACGCCGCCGCGCGTGGTCGCCGCGCGCGGCTGGACAAACACCTCAATGCCGAACATCGACCTGTCGCCCGAACTGGCAAACCAGCTTGAACAACAACCGTGGACCACCGCCACGATTCGCCAGAACAACGAATCTTTCCTCGTTCAGTCACGCGCAGAGTACGCGACAGCGGGTCCACACGGTGCAGACACATCGAAGTGCCCAATTCCTGAAAATCACGCCTCGACGCAAACGCTCCGTACCGCTCGCGATCGTGAAGTCTGGTGCCTCGGCTGGCGAGCTGGCTTGGAAATGACTGCGGTCTTGGTCACGAGTTCGCTCTATCCCGCAGCGGTTTCGCGCCACGAGCAACTCGGTTTATTGAGTCGCGTTGGTCAGTCACTGGCGGCCCAGATTAGTCATGAACGGCAACTGCGACAGCGCGATGCAGAGCTGTCGTTTTCACGTGAGATGCTCGAACTGCGTGCGATCACGGATGACGCGACTGATCACCCGTTGAAGACGCTCGGTCGTTTCTTGGCCCGGTTGCGCGAGTCGCTCGACGCCGACGGAATTGCGGTGTTTCTGTTGTCGCGCCGGACAGAAGATGTCGGTGCACCGGTGGTCTACAGTCGCCAACCGCTTCCCGTGTCGGCCATTTCCTTGTGGCAGAAGCACGAGGCAAAGCTCGCGCAGTACGCGATCATGCACCAGCGCGAGCACGACTTCGACACCGCACGCCTGCGGTCCATCGGCATCGACACTTTGATCGAATCCGCGCGCGTCTGGCCGCTCCTACACGAAGGTCGTTTGCTCGGGACCGTCGTGCTGACACAGCGGTCTGCTGCGGTCATGCCGGATCGGCAGACACGATTGCTCGAATGGAGTGTGAAGTTGTTGGCGGTCACGTTGCGTCGGGTGTTCGATGCGGCCGCCTTGCGACGACTTGCTCGCTACGACGGCTT
>JAYTXB010000811.1:0-5462 GCA_043743205.1 Schlesneria sp. | reverse complement strand
CATGCCGTAAGGCTGCGGGTTTCCTGCGGCGATCAAGAACCCGCAGCCTTACGGCGTGCGGCTCGCCAAGGCCTCATTCGTGACCGCGCGAGGTATAATCCCTGATCGTGCGTCCCACTGGCCCTCATTTCCGCTGTGAACTTTCTGGAGATTTGGCACCGGGAACTTTGGGTTTGTCGCCCCGTTCCCCCGACAGCACCTGGTAGTAACGCTCGACCAACTCCTGATACTTCGGCGGGGTCGCGTCGTCCGAGACGTTGCCGTAGTCGCCGAGGACCAGCGTTTGGATGCGGGCTTGCACGTCCTCTTGCAGGTGAACGAGTGCGACGTTGTAGCCAGCGGGGGCGACGTAGTTGTTGTTGATCAGCCCCCAGTTCAACGTGCGCGAAGTCGGGTCGCGATCGAGGCCGAAGCCCGCCGTCTTCATCTCCTTTTCCAAGAGGTCGCGAGCCTCAACGCTCACGCCCAACTTGTCGAGCTGATCCAGCAGATCGCGAACCTCGCGATGCCACGCGGCGACTTGAGCGGGCGTTTCGAGTTGTTCGAGTTTCTCACGCAGTTCAACCAGCGCGGCTTCGAGCTTTCGCAGTTCCTCGGCTTGTGGAGCCACGATGCCGCGATAGGCCGCGTCCAATCGTCCGGCCATGATTTCGAACCGCTCAGCCAGATCAAAGCTCGACAACTTCGCATCGCCATCCTTGCGATCACGGATCAGCTCCGTGACGTCGTTCATCTGCTCGACCAGCTTGGCGATGTCGAACTCCTTGAGGACCGCCTGAATCTTTGCGACCGCGTCCTTGTCCGCCGGATTCTCCGAGCGCGCGATCGCGTTGAGCACGTCCTGCAACGTCTTGCCGGTTTCGGCGAGCTTCTCAGCGCGACGGGCGACCGCCTCACGCAGTTGTTCGGCCGTCATCCCCGCGCCGCCGTTCCGCTCCTCATCAGACTTCTTCTCATCGTCGGAACCCCGTCCGCTCCCCTTGCGACTCTTGCCCTTCGGCACGTCGTCGCTCGAGCCACCTTCACCATCTTCAAGCTTGCCTTCGTCAGTCTCCTGCTTGGACGAGCCAGCACCGTTGGTCTTCTCGTCCCCGTCTTTGGCTTCAGCTTTGGCTTTGCCAGTCCGGCCACCCGGCTTCTGCTCGTCGTCAGTCTTGTCACCACCTTGCCCCTCGGGCATCGGGTTGTCACCCGTCTTCGAGTCGGCTTTTTCATCGCCGTGCTTTCCGTCAGGGGAGGGCTTTTTGCCCGGCTTCGGCACAGTCCCCGACTTCCCTTGACCAGCGTTCTTGGTCTCCGCTTGTGATCCACTCCCCTCACCCTTCAGGTCCGGGTCCACCATTGGTTTGACCTGCGACTTGGGGTCAAGCTTGGTCTTGGCTCCCGAGGATGCTTGCGTTGGATTGAGTGCCCCTTCAAACTTCTCGGCGAACTCCCGTTCCAGCTTCGCCAGCTGCGCGGCCAACTGCTTCGCCTCGGCGATCTGCTGCGGAGTCTCCTCCTTGAGCAACGCTTCTAACTGCTTGGCGATCTCTTTGAACTTCTCCGATGCCTGCTTCGCCTCGGCCCGCGCAGTCTTGGCGTCGCCCTTATTGAGTGAAGTTGTGACCGACTCCGTCGTCGTGGCCGCTTCGGTGATGCGCGTCTTCGCCAACTCCGAAGCCTTCTTCAACTTACCCAAAACTCGCTCGATGTCGCGTGCTTCGAGCGAGACATCAAGCTGTTTGTCCTTCAGTTCGTCACGCGACGGCTTCGCAGTCTTGACCGGTTCCGGCGCAGCGGTTTCCGTGGGCGTTTGATCTTGAGCAAGGACCGACCCCGTACAGAGGCTGATCGCCAGTCCAACCGCATACCGAGTTTGATTTATCGACATGGAACATTCCTTCTGACATTCGTTCGCAATTCTCGAATCGCCGCAGTGACCATTCACTTCACGTATTTCATTCAGGCTTCTGCTCTTCTTTCGTGACCTCACCCGCCGCCGGCTCGTCCTCGTCCAACGCCTCCGCCACCATGCTCTCGTCCGCGATCAACGTCTCCAGTCGGCGGATCAATTCGCGAGCCTCCTCCTTGTCGGTCTTCGGCCGGCGCAGCTTCTGAGCCTGCAAGCGATCGAACGCGCGCAGCGCGGCCAGACGCGCCGGGTCGGGGTTCTTCAAGATGGCCTCGCGAGTTCGATCACGCTGTTCGATGAGGGCCTTCAGTGCATCCTTCATCTGCAACGTGGCGTTCTCCCATTTGCCGACCGAGAGCGAATCGACGGCGGCCAGCATCGCCGTTTCCGCCTGATAGAAGAGTTCCACATCGTCGAAGCCGCGTGCCAGCAAGCCTTCCGCCGTGTCACGCACGTTCTTGGCGAGGTCCGTTTCAAACTCCATGAGTTGATCGAGTGTCGTCGCGTCGGGCTTGCGTCCGGCGGCCGCCCGCTTCTCGATCTGCATCGTGCGGTTGAGTCCGAACCGCTGCCGCTTGATCAGTTCCTCAAGCGACTTCAGCCCGCCACCGTTGCCCATTCCTGCCGGCATCGGATCGGGATCGATGACTTGATACGTCCGCTTGAACGGCCGGATGTCGATGAACCGCATGTCGGTCTCGGTTCGCTGTGGGCTGTCGGGACGATTGTCCTCCGCGAAGCCGAAGTACATCACGCTGTCCTTCTGAGTCAGCTCGAAGAACTCCAGCGGTAGCACCTTCTCCAACGCGGTCTGTGTCGTTGGCGAGACCCTGCCCGTCGCGGCCACTTCGTTCGCCGCCGCCGCCACGATCTCGAAGTCTTGTGCGATCAGCGGGATCGTTTGCTCGTTGTTCACCTGGAAGATTACTCCCGCCTTCGTCAGCCCGTAGTCGTCGCGAACTCGAATCCGCATCGGCAACTCGGCGAGCGTGTGAACTTCGATGGCGTCGTCGGGAGACTCGAACGTCACCTGCGGCGGCTGATCCTCACGAACTCGAATGCGGTACTTCGTCTCCGGCAACGTTGTCCCGTCGATCGCTTCGGCGACGATGCTGTAGTTGCGGTCTTCGTTGAGCGTGAGTGACGCGGTGAACGTCGAAGGATGGGCACTCTTGCCCGTCGAGCCTTCTGAGACGGGCAAGAGTGCCCATGCTACCAGCGGCACGATCACCGGTTCGTTCTGGTCTTCGTCATCCAGCGGTTTCCGACGCGGAGCCAGCACGATCGACGCCGACTTCACGGGCTTGTCGAACGTGATACCAATCGTCGCCAATGTCCCCTGCAACACATTGAGGTTCCCGTCGAGAGAGACACTCGTCGCCTGCCCGGTGTAGGACGGTGGGGTCAGTTCCACCTTGATCTCATCAATCCGCAGCGGCCGTCGAATGTCGATGCGATAGGTCGCACTGGTCAACTCGCCCGCGATGACCCGGTACTCGACCGGCTTCGTGAGTCGATCCAACTTGGCGACAAACTCGGCCCGTGGTCGGGAGGTGAGAGATGCAGATGACGCCGCGCGTCCGACGGACCCCTTCACTTCCGTCTTCGTTATGTCTGACTCCTGACTCCCGCCCCCTGACTCCTTCTGCTCCAGCTCCCGCTCGGTCCATTCGGCGTTCGCATCTCCCGCCACCCGAGTCAGCAACACGACATCCCGATTCGTCCGACCGATCAGCGCAATGTCGATCTGCGTCCCCGAACCTTCGTCCACCGTTTGGTTGCCGGGCAGAACTTCCAAGCTGCGGTAAGGGGTCTCGGCCAACACGGCCCGTTGAGTCGCATTCCGCCACTCCCAATCGAAGCCTGAAACGCCGATCAACACCAGCGCCGCTGCAATCGCTCCCCCCGCCAGCATCCACAACCGGTTCGTCGGAATGATGTCCTCAATGGTAAGCCGCAACGCGCGCTGATGAGTCTGCTCGGCCAACGCCGCGACGAGTGTCGGGGCCACCCCTTCCGATTGAACGTGTTCGGCCGGCATCGCGCTGAACTGAACCGTCGTCCGGACGGACTGCCCCAACTCGGGGAATGCCGCCTCAATCTCCGCCGCCGTCGCCGGGCGTCCCGTATGAGTCAGCGTGCGCCACAGGGAACTCACTGCGAACGCAATCACTCCGCTCGCCATCGCGCTCAACAAGACCGCCCGCGCCGTCCGGTCCAGCTCCCACACATAGTCCGCCGCCGCGATGACGCCAAACCCGATGATCGACAGCAGCAACGAACTCGCCACCACCTGCCAAAGCTGAGTCCGCCGCTTGCGCGACCACACCGACTGAAACCGATTCAGGAACGCCGCGTCACGAAGGGTTGTGCTGCTCATCTGGTTGTCTTGGAGAATGTTGCTCATGATCGGCCTCAATTTATTTTCAAGCAGATGGTCGGTCGATTGCATTGGATCACTCAGATTCATTCACAGGTCGATGAGCGTAGACGGCAGAGAACCACAACTGCATTTCGCCCCGAAGGGGCCTCGGATACCAGCCCAGGGCCAGCGACCAACGGGAGCGCCGCCCTGGGTATCAGAACGCCATCTTGTTGTGCCCTGAAAGGGCACTGGAATCGGAAACGATTGTTCGACCAATTCAATTCACGAATCTCCAGTGCCCTTTCAGGGCACGATCATCACACATCCTCAAACCCAGGGCGGCGCTCGCATTCGCTCGCTGGCCCTGGGCTGGTATCCGAGGCCCCGTTGGGGCGAAGACGTTGCGATCAAGACAACTTCAACCCCGCTCAAACCATGCTCGATTGCACGTGATCCATCCACAATCCCACTCAAAACATCGTCGATCCCTGAATCCGTCCTCAATCCCACACATACCGTTCATCGAACTCGATTTCATGACGTATCAACAGGTCACGGAACTCATCCTGAAACGTTCGCTCGTGATGATGCTCGTCCTGCATTGCGATGTATTCCCTCACCGACTCGACTTTCGATTGACTCACACTAAACGCCCCAAACCCAGCCTGCCAATAAAACAATGCGTGTCGCGGGCCTTGATCTTTCATCCATTTGGACGTTCCCCGCTTCAGTTCCATGACGACATCAGAAAGTGCCTTCGTCCTGTGCAGATTGAACAGAATGTGAATGTGGTCCTTGACGGAATTCATGACGAGTGACGGAGAATCGAGGTCTCGCAGAATGCCACCCGCGTATTTGTGGAGTTCAACTCGCGCGGCATCGACAATTGACGGGCTGCGTTCCTTGGTGCTGAAGACGAGGTGAATCAGATTCTTGGCCAGTGATTGCGACATGCTGATTGCCTTTACAATCGTTCAATGACGTGGATGGTGGAGGTGG
This sequence comes from Schlesneria sp., assembly GCA_043743205.1. Lineage (GTDB taxonomy): Bacteria > Planctomycetota > Planctomycetia > Planctomycetales > Planctomycetaceae > Schlesneria. The sequence goes on along the minus strand of JAYTXB010000811.1, from coordinate 204 downwards.
GGTTCCAGTGTCGTAACAGCCTGTTGAAAAGGGGGGCGAGGCTCCTGCCGAGCCGTTCTTGATCGGGATCTCGCTTGTATCTCACGGCTCGCCGGGAGCCTCGCCCGGCTTTGCCCAACAAATGCGAACACTCACAAGATGTAGGGTGGACTGGCCCCCCAACTTTCCAGCTAATGTGGTGGACTATGATTTGTTGGGCAAAGC
>JAYTXB010000810.1:0-1981 GCA_043743205.1 Schlesneria sp. | reverse complement strand
GTGACTCGCTCCTCGACTCGGTTGAATTCCAGCCACGACACCGGCGCGATGGCCGTCATGAGCGCGGGCAACCCCACGCTGAAAAGGCCGCCGATCAGGAACTCGAACAATCCGTATTTCGGTTGCTGTCGTTTGCCGGTCCTCGTCGCCATGCCATGCCTCCAATGAATCGATTGTCACCGCGTTCTGCCTTGTCGGATCGTAATGAGACTCGGTTGAAATGCCACTCTGCCACCTCTACAACGGAAGTTGCCACAAAAACGCACAGTGGCGATTGGTGTATGAACGCTAGCCCTCGTGCCGCCAAAAGTAGGTTCTAGGCGAGCCGCATGCCGTAAGGCTGCGGGTTCTTGATGTTCACAGGAAACCCGTGGCCTTACGGCACACGGCTCGCCTAGAACCTCTCGCCTAAAACCGTTCACTGATGGCCACCTGAGATATGCCCGCATAACTACTCACTCACGGAGACCCCGATGGCCCTCGTCAATGACAACTACCTCAAGCTCAAAGCCGGATACCTTTTCCCTGAGATCGGTCGCCGCGTCGCGAAGTTCGCCGCCGAGAATCCAAGTGCGAAGATCATTCGCATGGGGATCGGCGACGTGACCGAGCCGCTGCCGACCGCGTGCCTCGAAGCGATGCACAAGGCCGTCGATGAGATGGGCAACCGCTCGACCTTTCGCGGGTACGGCCCCGAGCAGGGATTCGACTTCCTGCGCGAGGCGATTGCCAAGCACGACTTCGCCAGTCGTGGAGCCAACGTTGCGGCTGACGAGATTTTCGTGTCGGACGGCTCGAAGTGCGACACGGGGAACATTCTCGACATCTTCGGCGCGGGAAACGTCGTCGCCGTGACCGATCCCGTCTACCCGGTCTATGTCGATACCAATGTGATGGCCGGACGAACAGGTGCCGCCGATGAGGCCGGTCGCTACGCGGGTCTCGTCTATCTGCCAGTCACTGCCGAGAACAACTTCACGCCATCCCTGCCGACCGGGAAAGTGGATCTGCTCTATCTCTGCTATCCCAACAACCCAACCGGGACGGTCGCCTCGAAAGAGACTCTGAAGAAGTTCGTCGATTATGCGAAGGCCAACGACACGATCCTCTTCTTCGACGCCGCCTACGAAGCGTACATCACTGACCCCACGATCCCGCACTCGATCTACGAGATCGACGGTGCGCGTGACGTGGCGATCGAGTTCCGCAGCTTCAGCAAAACGGCGGGCTTCACGGGGACTCGCTGCGCGTTCACCGTCGTGCCGAAGGGACTGAAGGCCAAGACACCGAGCGGCGAATCGGTCGAACTGCACTCTCTGTGGAACCGGCGTCACACGACGAAGTTCAACGGCGTCAGCTACATCATCCAACGCGGAGCCGAAGCGGTGTACAGCGACGCCGGGAGACCGCAAGTGCGCGCGCTGATCGACTTCTATCTGGAGAACGCCGCGATCCTGTGCAAAGGCCTGCGCGAAGCGGGTCTCACGGTGCATGGCGGCGTGAACGCTCCGTATGTCTGGCTGAAGACCCCCGGCGGCATGACGAGCTGGCAGTTCTTCGATCATCTCTTGTCGAAGTCCAACCTCGTCGGCACCCCCGGCAGTGGCTTCGGTGCCGCCGGCGAAGGCTACTTCCGCCTGAGCGCCTTCAACAGCCGAGCCAACGTCGAAGAGGCAGTCACACGCATTCAGCAGTTGCTGGCGTAAGAATCGGCGCATCAATCACTGGCGGGATCGCACTTTTGGTCGAGGTGATCCGAATGCCATCTCTTGCTCTTCATCCGTGCTCCGGCCCTGCCATCCGTGCGATTGACTGCCTTCAGATCAGGTGATCGCACGGATGGCAGGGCCGGAGTACAGATGAAAGCCAATGCCGCCAATTGCTGGTACGCCGATCCTGACCGGCAAATGCCGCCGGTTTTCGACGCTCAGAAAGCCAAATTGACACTCAAGTTTGAGCCGTCATATAGTCCCGCCCCATT
>JAYTXB010000809.1:0-1522 GCA_043743205.1 Schlesneria sp. | reverse complement strand
TGGATCAATCACAACTTCGACATCTGGATCGGTCACTCGGAAGATCACACCGCGTGGGACTTGCTCCACCAGACGCGCGAGTTCCTCAAGCAGACGGAGTTCAACCAGAGTCAGCCTCATCCCATGCAGCCCGCAAGCCCGATCGCGCCCGAGGTGCTGGCCCGCGCGTGGGATGAAATCTACATCGCCGAAGGGAGCGACTGGTTCTGGTGGTTCGGTGACGATCATTCGTCCGCACAAGATGGCCTCTTCGACCAGTTGTTCCGCAAGCACTTGAAGAACGTTTACCTCCTGCTGAAGACGCCGTACCCCGTGCAGTTGGATCGCCCGATCGGCAGCGCGGGTCAGAAACCGATTCAGTCGGAGCCAAAGGGTTTTCTGAAAGTGAAGATCGACGGGCGGCAGACGTACTTCGAGTGGATCAATGCGGGACATTACGTCAGCGGCAGCGAGCGCGGGACGATGACAATGGTCACGCGCGGCATCATTCGCGAAGTCTTCTTCGGTTTTGACGCCGAACGTTTCTTGCTTCGCATCGATACAGCGGGCCGCGCGCTGGATGACCTCAAGAGCGTTCACGAGATTCGGATTGGCTTCGCGTCGCCGAACGAAGTCGAGATTCGGATCACCGGTTTCTCGACGGGATTGCTGATCGCCGCGATCTATCTCACCGATCAAACGGTCGCGCTGTCTCAAGCCGAAGTGGCCGTCCACAGCGTGGTCGAAGTCGCCGCATCGCTGACGATGATGAACTTCGTGCGCGGTGCCCGCGTCGAGTTCTATGTCTCCGCTTTCGTCGATAACCAGTGCGAAGACCGAGTCCCGCGCGAGGGCCTCCTGACCATGAACGAACCCACGACCGACTTTGAACTTCAGATGTGGCAGGCGTGAACGAGGCTGTGATACCTCACGCGGGCAAAGCTGAGACACTGGCGAGCCGCATGCCGTCAGGCTGCGGGTTCTTGATCGCCGCAGGAAACCCGTGGTCTCACGGCACACGGCTCGCCTGAAACATCTCACTCATGGCCGCGGGCGGTATAGGACTGGCGCATCAATCACTGGCGGTATCAATCTGAAGATCGAGGTGAGCCGGGTGCCGTGAGGCCCCGGATGCTTCATCAAAACGTCCGGAGCCTCATGGCACCCGGCTCACCAAACCCCGACAGGTGTTGATGCGCCGGTCCTAAAAGCAAATCGCGAACAGCTTCTCCCCTTTTCAAAGCGATTCCATGCCCGAACTTCGTAAAGACCCAATCGTGCAACGCTGGGTGGTGATGGCTCCGGATCGAGCCAAGCGGCCTTCGGATGTCAAAGATGATCCGAAATCTGTCGAGGGGGAGTTCGATCCGTTCGCGGAAGGGAACGAACAGGCGACCCCTCCCGAGATCATGGCCTACCGCAACTATGGCTCGCAGCCAAACGGGCCGGGCTGGCGGGTGCGGGTTGTTCCCAACAAGTTCCCCGCGTTGCAGATTGAAGGGAACCTGGAAAAACGCGGCGACGGCATCTACGACATGATGAA
>JAYTXB010000808.1:0-10228 GCA_043743205.1 Schlesneria sp. | reverse complement strand
CAAGCTGGTCGAAAAGATCAGTTGGACGGACTGTCAGAACTGCCTCGGCAACGGAAGCCGATTCGGCAACACCCACCACGGAAGGCGGGACACGATGAGAACATGGACGTTCGTCCACGGGTTAGTGATCGGCGCGGGATGGTTGTATGTGCAGTCATGGCATGACCGAGCGGTCTGCGCGGCCGAGTCGCCTCCCGCACCATCAGCCACAATTGCCGAAGCCGCTCCCGGCACAACACTCGAAGAACTTGTCGCGTTCGCGGAAGCGAGCAGCCCCGCGCTGCGGCAGGCTGCGGCGGAAGTCGAGTCGATGCGGGGCAAGGCGTATCAAGCGGGCCTCTATCCCAATCCGGTCGCTTCGAGTGGTGCAACACAACTGGCGGGACGCGAGAGCCAATACTTCGCGGGACTCAGCCAAGAGATCGTCACCAAACAGAAGCTGAAGCTCGATCAAGCGGCCGTCTGTCGCGAAGTCGTGCAAGCCGAGTTCCGCTATGTGCGGACACGCTTCGAACTTCTCACGGCCGTGCGACAGGGTTACTTCGTCACGTTGGCGGCTCAACGACGGATGGAAGTCTTGACTCGGTTGGTCGAGATCTCCAGCAAGTCGCGACAAGCTGCGGCACGCCTGCAAGAGGCGGGTGAGGGCACGCGCAGCGACACGCTGTTGTTTGAAATCGAAGTCGAGAAAGCCGAAGTGGCTCTTGAGAATGCCGAGGCCAAGTGGCACGCGGCCCAGCGTCAATTGGTCGCGATCCTCGGGCTGCGCGATCTGCATCTCGAACGGATCCATGGCAACCTGACCGAGTCCTTGGACGGCGTGGCGACGCAAGTGCTGCTCGACGGGTTCGTCCCTTACAACGCCGACGTGCAGTCTGCGGAACAGGAAGTCGAACGCAACCGCTTCCTGCTGCAACGGGCCATCGTGCAACCGTTTCCCAACGTAACGATCTACGGTGGCTATCAGTATCAGGTGCAGCCGCTCCACAACATGGCCATGTTGCAGGCGTCGGTGCCGCTGCCGTTCTGGAACAAGAACGAAGGAGCCGTGGCTTCGGCGAATGCTCAAGTGACCAAGGCGCAGGCCACCGTTGAGCAAGTGCAAAATCAGATCGCCAAACAAATGGCCGACGCGGCGGGACGCTACCGGATCGGCGACCAACAAGCGAAACGTTACGCCGACCGGATCGTCCCCAAAGCGCGCGAAGGGGTGAAGATCATGCAGGAAGGCTTTACGCAGGGGCAGTTCGACTTCTTGAGACTCCTGCAAACTCAACGTGCCTTGGTCGAAGCCAACCTCGGCTACATCGACGCGCTCGAAGCCCGTTGGAACGCGGGAGCGGAACTCGCAGGCCTAGCCCAGATCGAAGCGTTTCCGTGAGAGCATCCCCCGATGGCCTGTACTCCGAACGATGGCCAATCGAAGTCGAACTGACAGGCGGAAGCGTTTGATTTGTTGCGGCAATCGAAGACCATTTATGGCGAGGGGTGACGAACGCCGATTGGTATGGTTGGTGCTGACGATGGCGTGAGGAATCCTGTTCGAGATTGACGGAGTTTGGCAAACGCCCATAATTCCCCCGCCGTTGTCTGCCAAGGAATGAATTGTGAATCGACTGGTCTCACTCGTGATGCTCGTGGCCTTCGCCGTCCAGCAGTTTGCCTGCTGTTGCTGCGTGGGTGCGGGTACTCACACGTGCGACCACAATCATCCGTCGGTGGCAGAGCAACCTCTTAGTTTGTCGTGTACGCACAGCCACATTCACGGTGACGAAGACCACGACCACGATGCCTGTCATCGCGAGCAGGACGAGTTGCCCGCGACTGATGAGGCTGACCATCAAAGCTGTCCCGGCGATCATTCTCACCAACACCACATCTGCGTTGGCACACACATTTTTTTTGTGTCGGCCTCGCGGTTCGAGTTGCCTCCGCCCCTGTTCAACCATTGCTTGAACTTCGCTGCGGTCAATCACTCTCTGTATTTTGGAACACCCGTCTGCACCGCAGCGGCCCATTACGGCGGCGGCTTTGGCCCGCCACTCTCTTCGTGTCCGCAGCGATCGGCGCTCTGCGTCTATCGCCTCTAAGCGGCCGACTCTTGATCGCCACGCGCAGCGTCTGGGATGACGGTTCGCGCGGTGTTCTTCCTCATGTGTTCTCCCGCAATTGACGGAGAGAGAGCACTCGATCATTGGGGCTTCGGCGACCGTTCGTGACTGCTCACAAATCGTCTTTGTCTTGTGATGAAGACCCGCGTCACGTCGCCTCGGCCCAACCTGCTGACACAAGGAAAGATCATGTATTTCGCAACGATTCAAAAGTGGGATGCCCTGTTGCTCGCCGCCATTTGTGGCTTGGCGGTGGTTTCACAAACGTTTGGTGCCCCACCGGTAGCCAAGTCTTCCGCAAAGGCCGATGTACACGCTCACGCCGAAGTCGAGCCGCACAAGGGAGCGCTGCTGGAACTCGGCGAAGAGGAATATCACGCCGAGTTTGTGGTGGACGAAAAGATGCACACGGTGACGGTGTACCTGATGGATGGCGAGGTCAAGAACTACGTCGCCATCCCCGCCAAGGACATCACGATCACGATGAAGCACGACGGCAAGGTGGAGACGTTCAAGTTGAAAGCCGTGCCGCAGAAGACTGATCCGAAGGGGTTGGCATCAATGTTTTCGCTCAAGAACGAGGAACTCGTCGATGACCTGCACCACAAGGAGCATGACCCCCGATTGCTGTTGAAGATCGACGGCAAGCCGTTCAACGCCAAGATTGATCTCGGCCACGACGACAAGCACGATCACAAGCACGACGAGAAGAAGAAGTAACCTTGAAGTCAACCGGCTCACGCGCGAACGAGCAGGTCTCATTCGACTGGTCTAAGGTCCGTCCAGACGTTGCCAGCGGGTGGGGCCTGCTCTTCGCGGCGAGCACTCCCTAGAAAGGGCATAACCATGAACAGCAGTCACCTCATCAACATCGGTTTCGCCGTGTTGTTGATGACCATGTTTTCGATCGGAACGGGCGAGGCTCAGGCGCTCGGATCGAACCGAAACCAACAAAAAATGATGCAGCAGCTTCGCCAGCAACAGGCGAAGCAGTTCCAAGCACAACAGGAGGCGGATGCGCGACAGGCGGATGCCATCGCTGCAGAGAAGCAGCGAAAGTTCGAGATGCACCAGAAGGCATCCAAAGCCCGCAACCAGAAAATCGAAGCCGAACGTGCGGCGGCTCGCGAGCGACGACTGGCCGAGCAAAGGTCCAAGGATGTAATACCGGCCAAGGATACGAAACCGAAGCCATGACCGTGTGACATGCGGTTGAGAATAACGCCTCGTTCGCGGGGCGGGGGTGAACGCAGGAGTGGTCGGAACGTCCGTCCAGATGTGACTGCCTTGCGGCCTCCGCCTCGCGGCGGGGTTTGAACGAATCTCGAATGGTGCTTCTCACAGAGGTGACATGATGCGAACTCCGCGAACACTCCGAATCTTGGCTGCCGTGGCCATCGTGGCTGGTCTGGGTGCCGCCGCATTTTTTACTCGCGACCACTGGATGGTTTTAGTCGCTTCGCGCACGACACCGGCGAAAGCAACGGAAGCCGCCCTCGCGCCGATTCAGGAAGCGACGGTGCTCAAGCTCAGTGCGCAGGCTCGCCAGAATTTGGGATTGGTCGCGAAAGCGGGGAAGCCTCAAACGTATTGGCGGACAATTCAAGTTCCCGGCGCGATCGTAGATCGGCCCGGACGTTCTGATCGGGGCGTGACGGCACCCGCCGTCGGGACAGTTGTCCAAGTCCATGCCTTCCCCGGCGACACGGTGAGGCCCGGCGACCAACTTTTTACGTTGCGACTCTCCAGCGAATACCTTCAGAACACGCAGACGGAGCTGTTCAAAGCGACGAACGAAACGCTGCTGCTCAAGGAGCAACGGACTCGGCTGGCGGAGGCCGTGAAGAGTGGTGCGATTCCCGAATCGAGGATCATCGAACTCGACAACCAATCACGTCGTCAGGCCGCTGCGATTCAGGCGTATCGCCAAGACTTACTCACGCGAGGACTCAAAGCGGAGCAGATCGACGCCATTACGGAAGGAATTTTTGTATCGACGATCAAGGTTGTCGCGCCACCGTCTGCTCCTGAGAAACGGGATCTCACAGAAACCCAATCTGGTGAGATTCAGCTCGTCGATAATCGCATCGAAGGACCGGTCTACGAAGTTCAAGAACTCAAGGTTGATCTCGGTCAACAGGTTCAGGCCGGACAGTTGTTGGCAATGCTGTCGAATCATCATTCGCTCTATCTCGAAGGGCATGCCTTCAAACGAGAGGCTCCGTATTTGGAGCAGGCGGCTCAGAGCAACTGGCCGATCCAAGTGGAATTCGCCGAGGACGACAGTCAGCACTGGCCATCGCTGGACCAGACATTCCAAATTCGGCATCTCGCAAATGCCATTGATGTCACCAGCCGCACGTTTGATTTTTTCATCCCGTTGACGAATCAATCGCGAGGCTATGAAAAGGACGGACAAACATTCTTGGTCTGGCGGTTTCGACCGGGTCAGCGCGTCCGGTTGCACGTGCCGGTCGAGGAAATCAAGGATGTCATCGTGTTGCCGTCGGATGCTGTCGTGCGCGAAGGGCCGGAAGCCTATGTCTTCCGTCAGAACGGAGACCTCTTCAATCGCATCGCCGTGCATGTTTTGCACGAGGACCGCTTGAACGTCGTGTTGGCCAACGACCGCAGCCTCACGCCTGGAGTGTATCTCGCTCAGAGTTCGGCGGCGTCGCTCAACCGCGTTCTCAAAGCCCAAGCCGCGAGTGGTGTTCGCGCCGATGTCCATGTTCATGCTGACGGCACCGTCCACGCTGCTCACTGAGAAAGTCCAACATGCTCAACGCGGTGATTCGTTTCGCTCTTCGCTACCGCATGCTCGTCGTTGTGATGAGTCTGGCCTTGCTGGTCTACGGCTCGTACCTGGCGACGACGCTGCCGATCGACGTGTTTCCCGATCTGGACCGGCCGCGCGTCATCATCATCACCGAGTGCCCCGGTCTCGCGACCGAAGAAGTCGAGACAATGATCACTCAACCCATTGAGGTCGCACTGCTGGGTGCGAGCGGCGTGCAGGCGGTGCGGAGTCAGTCCACCGCCGGACTGAACGTGATCTACATCGAGTTCAACTGGGACACCGAGATTCGTGCCGCTCGGCAAACGGTGCAGGAACGGTTGGCGACACTGGCCGGAGTACTGCCCGAAGGCATTCGACCGCAAATGACGCCACCAGCATCCATCATGGGTCAGATCGTCATTGCTGGCATCTATCGTCAGAGCGGACCGAGCGGTGGCGAGTTGGTTCCCGTTGGTCGGACGGGGCTGCTCACGGAGTTGGTGCTGACCGAAAAAGAGTCGCCACAGATTCTGTGCTGGCGACCGACGGATCGTCATCGACCAGCGTCGTGGGAGCCGGTGACGATCGAGAAGTTTGAGTGGGGAGCTACGCCACCGTGTGCGGCTACCGGCGACATGGGACATTGCGACGAGCACGACCACCGCGCGACACTGACCATCGCCGGTCAGCCACACGACGTGCGATTTCCGTCAGCCGCCGAACAGCAGATGTCGCTGCGAACGATGGGTGATTGGGTCATTCGACCGCGATTGCTGAAGGTGACCGGTGTCGCGGAGGTCTTTCTGCAAGGAGGCGATCGCAAGCAGTATCAGGTGCTGATCGATCCGGCAGCGCTGCTCGAATACGACGTGACTTTGCAGGATGTCGAGCAGGCGTTGAAGGAGAGCAACGTCAACACGAGCGGTGGCTTCGCTGTGACGGGCGAGACTGAGCGTCCGATTCGCGTGCTGGGCCGTCTGGGTCCGGACTCGCGCATGGTTCTGGAAGATTTGCGTCGAGTCCCTGTCAAGATTCATCCGGACCGATCGGTGCTGTTGAGTCAGGTGGCTCAAGTCGTCGAAGGGCCGCAATTCAAGCGCGGTGACGGCAGTATCAACGGGCGTCCCGGCGTCGTCTTCACCATCGTCAAGCAGCCACACGTTGATACCCGCTCGCTGACGGATCGCCTCGAAGCCGCGTTGCAGGAGTCGGAAGGCTCGCTGACGGCCGACATCGTCATCAACTCGGAATTGTTCCGGCTGAAGAACTTCATCGACCGAGGCATCTTCAATGTCGGCGAGGCACTCGTCATCGGAGCCGTGCTGGTCCTCATCATCCTGTTCCTGTTTTTGCTCAATTTCCGCACGACGTTCATCACGCTGACGGCCATTCCGCTGTCGCTGGTCATCACCACGCTGGTCTTTCGCCTCATCGGCTACCTGACGGGGACGCAGCTTTCGATCAACGTGATGACGCTGGGCGGCATCGCCGTGGCAATGGGAGAACTCGTGGACGATGCGATCGTTGATGTCGAGAACATCTTCCGCCGCCTCAAAGAAAACAACTCGCTGGCAACACCCAAGCCTGCGTTACAAGTTGTCTATGAAGCCAGCAAGGAAATCCGCAGCGCGATCGTCTTCGGAACGGCGGTCGTGATTCTGGTGTTCCTGCCGCTGTTCGCGCTGTCGGGTGTCGAAGGTCGCCTGTTCGCTCCGCTGGGCGTGGCCTACATCGTGTCGATTCTGGCCTCGCTGGTCGTGTCACTGACGGTGACCCCCGTATTGTCGTACTACCTGTTGCCGCAGTCGAAGGCGACTCACTCGGAACACGACGGCTTGTTGCTGCGGTTCTTGAAATGGGGGGCAACGTTCCTGATCCGGCTCAGCATGGCTCGGCCGGGCTGGCTGCTGCTCGGGACGTGGTTGCTGGTCGGATATGCCGCTTGGGAGATGGCGCATCTCGGTCGAAATTTCCTGCCGCAATTCGATGAGGGAAGTGTTCAAGTCAACGTAACTCTGCCGCCGGGTTCATCGCTGCAAGCGTCAAGTCAAACGGCCGAGGCCATCGACGCCAAGTTCCGACAAATGCAAAAGTCCGAGAAGAACTCCAAAGGAGAAATCATCCACTTCGTTCGCCGCACCGGCCGGGCCGAGATGGACGAGCACGCGATGCCGGTCAGCGCCAGTGAGTACATCCTGAGTATGAATCCCGAGAGCGGACGCCACCGCGAAGAGATCCTCAAGCAACTCCTGGCGGAACTGCGCGAGGAAGCGCCCGGCGTGGACATCGAGGTCGAGCAGCCGCTCGCGCACCTCATCAGCCACATGGTCTCGGGCGTGTACGCTCAGATTGCGATCAAGATCGTCGGCGATGACATCGACACGTTGCAGCAACTCTCCGAGCGAGTGAAAGCCACAGTGCAAAGCGTGCCCGGCGTCACGCCTCCCGTCGTCGAGGCGATTCGTCAAACGGAGGAACTGCACATTCGACTGCGGTCGGACGACTTGGCGTTCCACGGACTGACGCGAGCCTACGTGGCTCAGATCCTTCAGACCGCGTTGCAGGGCGAAGTCATCTCGCAAGTGCTGGAAGGACAGCGACGGTTCGATTTGCTGGTGCGGCTGGAGGAGAGTTATCGCACCGACTACGCGAACCTGGGCCGGTTGCGAATCGACCTGCCGAACAATCGCGGGCAGATCGAACTCCGCGAACTGGCCGACATCGGTGAAGGAGCCGGCCCGAATTCGATCAATCGCGAGAACGCCCGACGCCGCATCGTCATTCGCTGCAACACACAGGACCGCGACCTCGCCAGCGCCGTCGCCGAGATTCAGCAGCGAGTCTCCAGACAGATCACGCTCCCCGAAGGCTACTTCATCGAATACGGCGGCCAGTTCGAGAGCCAACAACGGGCGACAACCCTCATTCTCATGCTCGCGGCCGTTTCCGTCATCGGCATGTTTGTCGTGCTGATGCTCCTCTACCCGTCAGTGCGGATCGTCTTGCAAATCCTCAACGCCCTGCCGACCGCGTTCATCGGTGGCGTACTGGCACTGGTCATCACGCAACAATCTTTGACGGTCGCCAGCCTAGTCGGCTTCATCTCGCTCGGCGGCATCGCCGTTCGCAACGGCATTCTGCTCGTCACGCACTACTTCCACTTGATGAAGGAAGAGGACGAAGCCTTCACGCGAGACATGGTCGTGCGGGGCAGTTTGGAGCGACTCGCGCCCGTGCTGATGACCGCGCTGACCGCCGGCATCGGCCTCGTGCCACTCGTTCTCGGCGGGCAAGAGCCGGGTCGAGAAATCCTCTATCCCGTGGCCACCGTGATTCTCGGCGGACTCGTGACCTCGACGTTTTGCGAGTTCCTGATCCACCCCGGCTTGTTCTGGAAGTTCAGCGGCAAGGACGCCGAGGCACTCGTGCATCAAGCTCAGTCGGAAACGGACAGCCTCTTCGGATGAAAACACCGCTGACCTCGCTGCCTGCGTGAGGCGTTGGTCAGATCACACAGACTCACGCAACTTTGTTCTCGGAAGGAAACCTGCCCTTGACCCGCTTCTCACTGTGTTCCGGCTTGCTGCTCGCGCTGACGTTCGCCATCGGTTGCGACAGCGCAAAGCCGCCCGCTCCTAAAACCACGCCGCCCCCTGCCGCATCGACCACACCAGCCAAGGACGATCACGGCCACAAGCACGCCGCCCACGGAGCCGGTCCACATGAGGGTGCGGTTGCCGATTGGGGCGGCGGCAAATTCCACGTCGAGTTCACCGTGGACCACGACAAACAGGAAGCCACCGTCTACATCCTCGGCAGCGACGAGAAGTCGCCCGCTCCGATCAAAGCCGCCGACGGCAAAGTGCTGCTGGCGATCAAAGAGCCGTCGTTCCAAGTCGAACTGACCGCGCCCCCCCTGGAGGGAGAAGCCGAAGGAACCGCGTCACGCTTCGTCGGCAAGCATGAGTCGCTCGGCATCGTCCAAGAGTTTGCCGGCACGATCAGCGGTGAAGTCGATGGCACGCCCTACACCGGTGAGTTCAAGGAAGAACCGCACGGCGCCCACGATAAAAAGTAAGCGACGGCACACGGGACACCACTTCTGGCGTGGCTTTACGAACGCGTGGCACCACGCCGAATGGTGATTCGGTTTTGCTGATGATGAGTCTCGTGCCTCTGATCTGCTGAGAAGGACGAACCCAACATGTTGTCTCTGTTATTCCGTGGCGTGATTGCCGGCGCGGTCGTGGTCGGGGTGTCCGAACTCTCAAAGCGATCACCGAGGCTGGGAGCACTGCTGCTAACGCTCCCCATCACGAGCATCGTGGCCATCCTCGCCATCTGGCAGAAAGACCACGATTTCACGAAGCTGGCGCAACTGTCTCGCGAGACGCTGATTCTCGTCCCGCTGGGACTGCCGTTCTTCATCCCACTCGCGTTTGCTCAGCAATGGGGGCTGAGTTTTTGGTCCGCCTTTGGTCTCGGACTGTTGCTCGCTTCGGCCACCATCGGCCTCTGGCTGTGGCTTGGCCCGAAGACCTGACACGAAACAACAATCGTCCAATCCCGGCCCCGTATCCGTTTCATCGCGCTCGGTGGCATCGCGGCGAGAAATGGCATCCCGCTGGTCGCTCACTACTTGCACTTGATGAAGGTGGAGGGCGAACAGTTCAACGAGGCAATGATTCTGCGAGATAGCCTCGAACGCCTCACCCCCGTTCTGATGACGGCCCTCACCGCCGAAATCGGTCTCGTCTCACTCGTCCTCGGTGGCCAACAGCCCGGTAAAGAAATCCTCTACCCCTTCGCCACCGTCATCCTCGGTAGCCTCATCACCTCGACGATCTGCGAATACATCGTCCACGCCGGCCTCATCTGGCGCTTCAGCGGCTCGGCAGCCAAACGACTGGCGCAACGGCCTCAGGAATGAATGCTTCTCGCGGGTGCCGTCGTTGATTGGTGGTCGGATTCCAACGGATTTCAATCGCGAAGCAATGCCAGAGAGTAGCTGCGGGCGTTAGCCCAATGGCACTTGCTTTAGAAAAGTAACCCGTAGCGTGAGTTTAGAAGTTGCGCTATTCATGATTTCGCCCCAAGGGGGCCTCGGAGACCAGCCCAGGGCTAGCGAGCCTCAGCGAGCGCCGCCCTGGGTTTGTTGGCGTGACTGGATCGTGCCCTCTCGGGGCACAGGAGGTTTGACGGATCGGCCTCGCATGGCCGTGTGATCTCGACCAATCGCTCCCGTGCCCTTTCAGGGCACCACTTTCCGACTTTCCGTACCCCCAGGGCGGCGCTCACGTTGTTCGCTGGCCCTGGGCTGATCTCCGAGGCCCCGTGG
>JAYTXB010000807.1:0-1246 GCA_043743205.1 Schlesneria sp. | reverse complement strand
CCCAAAAAGAAGACTCCGTGCGAGCCACACGTCGAAGTCGTCTATCACCTTTACAGCTACACGCATCGCCATTGGTGCAAACTCAAAGTGAAGCTGCCGCGCTGGCGAGATGGCGTCGCGGGCGAATTACCCGAAGTTCCCAGTGTCTCTCACGTCTGGGGTATCGCCGATTGGCACGAACGCGAAGCCTACGACTTGGTCGGCATTCACTTCACGAATCACCCCAACTTGCGACGCATCCTTTGCCCTGAAGATTGGGAGGGGCATCCGCTCCGCAAGGACTACGAATTTCCGCTCGAATATCACGGCGTTCGCGGTAAGTAAGTGTCGCGTGGGGTAGGTTTGTAACCTGCCGTCCGGTTGGTTTTCTAATGCGTCACGGGCAGGTTTCCTTACCTGCTCTACGAAGACAAGAGACAGACATGAGCCTGACACTGGAAGACCCCCGCATCGTCGAGTTCGATGTTCGTACCGACGAGATGCTCGTGAACATGGGGCCGCAACATCCGAGTACGCACGGCGTGTTGCGGCTGCTCCTCAAGACCGACGGTGAGATCATTCACGAGGTCACGCCGCACATCGGCTACCTGCATCGCTGCGCCGAAAAGATCGGTGAAAACCTCTCGCCACCGCAGTGGATTCCCTACACGGATCGCATGGACTACCTCGCTGCGATGAACATGAACCTCGGGTTCGCGCTCACCGTTGAGAAACTGATCGGGATGGAAGTCCCCGACAAGGCGATGAACCTGCGAGTCATCATTGCCGAGTTGGGCCGCATCGCCAGCCACCTCGTCGGCATGGGAGCTTACGGCTTGGACCTTGGCTCGTTCAGTCCGTTCCTCTACGCCTTCCGTGAACGCGAAATCATTCTCGATCTGTTTGAAGAGGCCTGCGGTGCGCGGCTGACCTACAGCTACTTAACGATCGGCGGCGCGACTCATGATCTGCCCGGTGAGATCACGATTCCGCCCGGCCTCGCTCAACTGACCGGCCGCAATCCGAACCTGCGATTGCAGTGGGTCGATGCTCTGCGGATGTTCCTCGACTGGATGGGGCCGCGCATTCAGGAGTACCACACGCTGCTGACTCGCAACGCCATTTTCATCAAGCGCACGAGCAACCTCGGCATCCTGACTCGCGAGATGGCAATCAGCTACGGCTGCACCGGCCCGGTCCTGCGCGGCAGCGGGATCGATCACGATTTGAGACGCGATGGTGAGCCGATCTACACTCGGATGTACGA
>JAYTXB010000806.1:0-1205 GCA_043743205.1 Schlesneria sp. | reverse complement strand
ACTTCCTCATTGAACTTGGGCAGCACGCGTTCTTCCACGCGACTGGCCGCAATCGCTTCCGCTTGACCGCGACGAGATTCGACTTCCTGCGAGGCAATTTTCTGAACCATCCCTGCAAACAAGCCACCGACATTCGTTGAAATTCCGGTCGTCGTGTTGTGCGGTTGGACCGAGATCGTGGCCGGTGACGTAGTGAACCTCTGGCCATCGAAGGTAACTCCCTTCGCCGCCTGGAACGTGTGATAGCCCGAGGTCTGCACTTGAGCCTGGCTCGTCACGCCGACCGTGTTGGATTGAATCGTGCCCGACAATGCCAAGTTGAATCGAGCGGTGTTTGGGCTGGGACGCAGATCGACTCCCACCGTCGTGGAGGTCGTTTGATTACCTGTGACATAGGCACCGAGAACATTGTCTACGACCTGCCCATTTTCAGTGCGGGCATCTGACAGCAAGCGATTCAAAAACTCTTCGCTCGCCACGATCCGGGTGTTGTAGTTGAAGAGGTATTTCTGGAGCACCGCCGAGAGTCGCTCACCCGCATCGGGGGCGAGTTTGCGGAGGGCCGCATACGCCGCGCGAACCTTGCCCGCGTCCTCTTTCGCACGAGTCTCCGCGTAGGCGTCGGTGGCATCGAACAAAGCCTTGAGTTGCTCTCGCAACTGCTCTGCCGCATCAGCCGGTGCCTGCCAAGTGGCGACTGCCAAGTATTGATTGACGGCAGTTTCGTAAGCGATGAACGCCGGTCGTCCAAGAAATTGCTTTTGATCTTCCGCCGTCAGTGTCGCTCGCCCGGCGATCTTTTCTTTGCCCAATTGAGCCGCTGCGACTGCCGCTTCGCTGCCCGCACCCTTGGCCAACTCCGCACGGAGTTGATCGGCCTTCACATACGCGAGCCACGGTCCGCCGCCAGCAATCCCGCTCAGATAACTCTGCAAGCCATTCACGGCTGTTGTCACAGCCTGACCGGCCTTGGCGAGGTTCGCCGCGCGGGCCACCAGCGGGTCCATCTCCAACGTGTCGAGTGTCGCTTCCGCGAAGTCCACGCGACGAGCGAGCCGGTTGTGGAGAGCGATTAACGGATCATGCAGTGATGCAAACTTGGCATCGCTGATCGCCCGCTGCATCACGTCGAGCTTTCGCTTCAACACGTCCAGTGATGCGCGCTGACCTTTCGCGTCCAACGAGTCGAGCTTGGCGTAAAAGTC
>JAYTXB010000805.1:0-1535 GCA_043743205.1 Schlesneria sp. | reverse complement strand
GATAACTCGCTCGTACTCCCCCTGCACCGCCGAGGTCTCGGCCTGCCATCGCTCCTCCGTCGTCGAGACGCGCGTATCGCGATCGTGTTGCAACGCCGCCTGCTCGGACTCGTAGGTCGAAGTCAACAGTTGAAAAATCTCGTGGTACTGCCGCTGCTCCCCCGAGACCTCTCCGGCATGAAGCGACTCGATCTCTCGTTCGCGCCGCGTCCGATCAGCCACCAACGCGAGGAGTCGCTGCAACAAAGTTCGTTCGAGTTCGAGATTCGGTGGGTGAGTCATGGTGTTGGTCGATTCCGTCGTCACCGGCTGGTCGGTGAAAGTCAGGCTGGCGAGATCAGAGTTCACTGCCGGTCTTCGCACTCGCGGCAAGCGGACATCAGCACGCTGTTCAATCGTGAGATCGCGTCAATCGTCATGCGGACCTGCGCGAAGAGCGGCTCGAAATGCTCCTCGTTCAGACTGCGACTGACTCCATCATCCCAGTCGGCCTGCGCCGCGCGCCACTTCTCTTCAAGCAGATCCGCTGCAGCATCGAGCTGCCCTGCCCCGTCGATCAAACTTCCCATCGCCATGTTTGGTCTCCCTCGTGATTCGGAGGATGGGCACTCTGGCCCGTCCCGTTTTGGCTCAATCGGTCGTTGCGTGAAGTCCGGACGGGCCAGAGTCCCCATCCTTCGTTGTCGGCGAGTCCGTGACTGTCGCGGCCTGCGATGTCAGCACCGCAGTATCTCCGAGCGGCAGCGCACTGAGCGAGACCGTTTGCGGTGCGCACGTTCTTTCACTCCCCGAGACGGGACTCACTTCGGCATACGCTTCCAGTGCATCGATCATCCGGGACACGCGGGCCAACACCTTAGGGATGTCCTCTTCCAACAGCCGTTGGAGCGGACCAACGCGACCTCGATAATCGTCCGCTTGCCGCCCGGCCTCGATCACCCAGCGGCGCACCGTGACGACCTTCTGTTGGCAGTACTCGAGCCGCCCCTTGGCACGCTGCAACGCGACCTTCTCTTCGATGCACTCCGGATGACGACCGCCCACGGTTCGCAAGCGACACGTATCGTGAGCGACACGCGCGGAAGCGACTCCGTCATAAGCCCGTCGCTCCTGCTCGGCCCAATAAATCGGACGGTCCTGTTCGAGCCATTGCTGCGTCCGATCTATCCGCGACCGCAAGCTGCCCAACGCCGATGAGGCTCGTTCCTGAAACGCGATCAACGCCAAACGGACATCCCGCAGAGCATCGAGCGAGCGAACGTTGGCATGAGTGGCGACGGTCATGGTGGAGAATGGCGGTCTATTAAAAAATGGGGGATGGACGCCTCGTCCGTCCGAATCCAAACTCAAAACGGACGGACGAGGCGTCCATCCTACGGGTTGTTCAACAGGCCGATGGGAGCGAAAGTGAAGAAGCAAAGGTCCGTCAGCAGCAGGGAGACCACGCGATCACCGCTGCTGCATGTACTCTTCGATCCGATCGGCCTTGCGAACGAGATACGGGACGTGCCGCTCGTTTGCTTCGACAAACCGGC